>UQXF01000058.1 GCA_900544905.1 uncultured Clostridium sp. | reverse complement strand
GTGTTGTATTTATAAGCACTATAATTTGAAAAATACTATATTACATTTAAGCAGCTTTTTGTAAAAAACGGGACAGACAACCAGTTTATCGGATAAATAACCACCTTTCCTTTCTCAATATATAACTCGGCAATATCGACAAAACTCTCATTTCCTGATACTTTATATACAGTGAAATACGCCAGTATCAGCAAAGCATTGTCATAAAGCATTTTTTCAAAATGGGGTACTAAAAAATATGAATCTGTAGAATATCTGGAAAACCCATAACCTGTTTGTTCGGACAGAGTGTTGAATACAACGTAAGAAAGATTAGATTATGGGGTATTGGGAGCTTAGAAGCCCCCCAAAACCGCCATATCGTCCATCAAAGATTTTAGAAAATATGCCCACCGCAAGTTCCAGAAGCCTGCTATCTATCTGCTATCTTTTTCGTCTTCTTTGTCTTATAGGTATACTTATACAACCCAGCATTATTACTACCGGAATATTTCCAATACTTACAATAAGTTGGAGTTACTTCCACGATACAAACCCAGCCTGTCTTGCTTGTAAATGCTGCAATCTTCTTAGTATGCTTCCCATTTGGATTGCAACGGTATAATTCTACCTGATATACAGGATAACATGTCCTGTCCAATTTTTGTTTTTTTATATAGTACAATTTTCCTTTAACAAAACCGTATACCTCACCACAGTCGCTCAATTGCTTTACTTTTTTCAAGCCAGACGAAGTAAAGCGATAAAGAATAATCGGCGTCCCGGATTCCTCTTCATCATAAGAATCGTCCGCATCATAATAAGGTTCTGAAACCGCATATTTTCCCGCTGATGCAGTAATATTACAATTCTTTATCTTCTTTATTACTTTCTTTTTAGAAATGCTATAAATATACGTATCATACCGGTGCACGTCCTCTCTGTCACATGTCAGGTATATTTTACCGCCGTAAACTGCACCGATACTCGCAGAAAAATCTTTTTTTGCACTTATAATTCTTTTTATTCTTTTTGATTTTTTTGTCTCAAAATTATACCGGTATAATACTTTGCCAGCCCGATTCATATAATATGCCTGTTTTCCGTTACAAAAGCAGCCATTCTGCAGCGGTGTTTTATCATAATTGCCATACTTTGACCGGCTCACATAAATATGCCCGGAAGCATATTTTAAATAGTATTTTCCACTCTGAACAACATTTTTTTCATCACTGAGATTAATTTCCTTATAAGATGCCGCAAAAACCTGTTCGCTGTTTACAAAAACCACACAAAACACAAGTACCAAAAAAACAAAAAACTTCTTCATAATATAACCCCTCTTCTTCCCATTAATGATTATATTACCTTCTACAATAACTCCTTCAATATCTGGTTTACCATTCCCGGATTTGCCTTACCCTTCATCGCCTTCATGGTCTGTCCCACTAAGAAGCCGATTGCCTTTTCCTTACCATTGCGGTAATCCTCCACAGACTGTGGATTATCTGCAATCACCTGTTCAATAGTGGAACGAAGTGCACCTTCATCATTGACTGTCTTAAGGCCCTTTTCCTCCACATACTTATCAGGGTCAATATCCTCTGCAAATATTTTCTCAAATACTTCCTTTGCCACAGTGGAATTGATTGCCTGGGAGTCTGCTAACTTAATGAGCTTAGCCAGATTTTCCGCAGAAAATCCGATATCCTCTGCATCCATTTCCTTCTCCTTTAAAAGCCGCATGGTTTCCACCATTAACCAGTTGGAAACCTTCTTTGGATTCGCACCAAGTGCCACTGTCTCCTCGAAGATATCTGCCAGCTTCTTCGTACCGGTTAAAATATCTGCATCATACTCTGGAAGACCATATTCCTCCTGATAACGCGCTTTCTTCTCCTCCCGGAATTCCGGCTGCTTACTTCGTATTTCCTCTAACCATTCGTCACTGATAATAATCGGAACAAGGTCCGGGTCCGGAAAATAACGGTAATCCTGTGCATCCTCCTTCGAGCGCATTGCATAGGAATATTCCTTCGCATCATCCCAGCGTCTGGTCTCCTGAACCACTTCTTTGCCAGCCTCCAGCAAATCAATCTGGCGTTCTCTCTCATTTTCTATGGCTCTTGCAATCGCCTTAAAGGAATTTAAATTCTTCATCTCGGTACGGGTACCAAATTCTGTGGCACCCACTTCACGGATAGACAGGTTCACATCCGCACGCATGGAGCCTTCATTTAATTTGCAATCGGAAGCGCCAAGATACTGAATGGTGGTTCTCAGCTTGTCAAGATAAGCGATAACCTCATCCGCAGAACGCATATCCGGCTCAGATACAATCTCAATCAACGGTACACCGGAGCGGTTAAAATCCACCAGTGAACTATCGGTATACGGGTCATGGATTAACTTACCTGCATCCTCCTCCATATGAATCTCATGGATGCCGATGAATTTCTTCTTCCCATCCACCTCAATCTCTACCTTGCCATCCCGGCAGATTGGATAATACAGCTGGGAAATCTGGTAATTCTGCGGATTATCCGGATAGAAATAATTCTTACGGTCAAATTTACAATTCTGGGTAATCTTACAGTTGGTTGCAAGACCCACTGCAATTGCCTTATTTACCACTTCTTTATTCAGTACCGGCAAAGAACCCGGCATACCGGTACATACCGGACAAGTATGGGTATTAGGAGCTCCGCCAAATGCAGTAGAGCATCCACAGAAAATCTTTGTTTTTGTTGCCAGCTCCACATGCACCTCTAAACCGATGACTGTCTCATATGCCTTACTCATTTTAAAGCCCCCTTTCTACTGCAAATGCAGGACGTTTATATTCCTTCGTCTGTTCAAATGCGTAAGCCGCACGAATAATACTCTTTTCGTCAAAATGCTTTCCAAGCAGCTGTAAGCCGATTGGAAGTCCGTTACTGTCATATCCGCAGGGAAGGGAAATTCCCGGAAGACCTGCAAGATTTACAGATACCGTATAAATATCTCCTAAATACATCTTGATTGGGTCACTTAAGGATTGTCCAAGCTTTAAGGCAGTTGTCGGTGCCACCGGACCCAAAATCACATCATACTTTTCAAATGCCTTGTCAAATGCCTGTTTAATCAGTGCCTTTGTCCGAAGCGCCTTCATATAATATGCATCAAAATATCCGGAGGAAAGCACGAAAGAGCCTAACATTATTCTTCTCTTTACCTCGGCGCCGAACCCTTCGGAACGGGTCTTCTTATACATATTGTGAAGGTCTGAATATTCTTCGGTACGGTAACCGTATTTCACGCCGTCAAAACGCTCTAAGTTTGAGCTTGCCTCTGCGGAAGCAATGATATAATATGCCGGAATTGCATACTCCACAAGGCTTAAGTCAAATTCCTCAACAATGGCGCCCTTTACCTCTAAAGCCTTTGCAACCGCCATAACTGCCTCTTTGACTTCCGAATCCAGTCCCTCTCCAAGATAATCCTTTGGAATACCAATCTTCATTCCCTTTACATCATCCACCAGGGCAGAAGTAAAATCGTCTCCTGCTTCCTTTACCGAAGTGGAATCCTTATCGTCTTTGCCGCAGATTGCCTCTAAAATTGCCGCACAGTCTGTTACATCCTTTGCCAAAGGTCCAATCTGGTCAAGAGAAGAACCATATGCAATCAGACCATATCTGGATACTCTGCCATAAGTTGGCTTGATTCCCGTTACACCGCAAAAGCCTGCCGGCTGGCGGATACTTCCACCGGTATCGGAACCCAATGCATAAGGAATCTCTTCCGCAGCAACTGCCGCCGCAGAACCACCGGAGGAGCCTCCCGGTACTCTCTCCAAATCCCATGGATTCTTCGTCTCTCCGTAATAAGAGGTCTCTGTTGTGGAGCCCATGGCAAATTCATCCATATTGGTCTTTCCGACAATAACTGCTCCCGCTGCCTGTAATTTCTCCAC
Organism: uncultured Clostridium sp.; assembly: GCA_900544905.1. GTDB lineage: Bacteria > Bacillota > Clostridia > Lachnospirales > Lachnospiraceae > CAG-590. Next base: position 17,920 of record UQXF01000058.1, on the reverse strand, counting down.
TGCTGTAGCGGTAAACGTCGGCTTAAAGTTCGATAAAATCTTAGAGGAGCAGGTGGTCAGCATCCCATCAATACACATATTATCCTTAATGGCAACCGGAACACCCGCCAGCGGTCCCGTAAGGGTTCCGTCATCAATCAGCTTCTGAACCTCTTCCGCTCTCTTAAGAGCTCCCTCCCGGTCTACCGTAACAAAGGCATTGATATCCTTATCCTTCGCCTCAATACTGTCAAGAAATGCAGTGGTTGCTTCCACTACGGATATCTCTTTATTTTTAATCTTTTTGCCGAGCTCCACGGCAGTTAAACTTAAATCCATCATTCTCTCCTTCTTTCTGTTCTATTTCATCTTATCCTCTATAATTCTTCCAACATCACCCTCAAGTTTGCCAACAATCAGCTTCATGTTTGCCAATAGTCAGCTTCATATTTGCCAATAGACAGCTTCATATTTGGTAAAATGTTTTCCAAGAAGGGACATTTGCAACCGTCGGTACTTGGACTGCGTTCTTTGCAGTCCTATGTACCGCTACGCTTGCAACTAAGCGAAAGCGGTCCCTGTCTGGAAACATTTTACCAAACTTGAAGCGTCCGGCATCCAAGCGCCATCTTTCCAAACTTGAAGCGTCCACCCCTTACTCGAAGGTCTTCGGCACCTTATACGCTCCATCCTTCTTCTCCGGTGCATTCGCCAGCATATTCTCCCGGTCATCCCCATTGGTCACCACATCCTCACGGAATACATTATGCACGGAAAAGGTATGGCTCATAGGCTCCACACCTTCTGTATCCAATTCATTCAGCTTTCCCACATAGTCTAACATATTGGACATATCCTTCTTCGCCTGCTCCTTCTCCTCCTCGGAAAGCTCCAGCTTTGCAAGAATTCCAACATATTCAATAGTCTCGTCTGTAATCTGCATTTTTTCTACCTCCTTAATCAGCCAGTCCAAACTGTGCAAAATAATCTACTTCACAGTCATAAATCTTATCTAAGGTTTCTATATCAATTCCGGTCCGTTCACTGACATAAGCCATCAGCTTATCACCAGATACCGCCTTTACCGGAAGTCCGTCCTCGTCAATTTCCTCTACGATATATTCTTCCTTTCCCTCCGCAAATTCCATAAATGCATCCGCACCGTCTAATGCTTTCTGCACCAGCTCCGGAGACATCTCCAATTTTTCTCCGATAAAATCTGCCTCCTTTTGAAAGTCCTCTCCAAAAAATTCCTCCAGGGATAGAATTTCCGGATTTTTCTCATTTAACGTCTCTTTGATATCATTTTTCTTATCCATTATGCTTCCTAAACTCCCAATATCTGTCTTTTCCCTTTAACAGCCTGTACCACAAAAATATTATATTAATCCGTAATGCAGAAATGCATTTTTGATTCCATCCTCATCCACATCCGTTGTCACAAAATCTGCGATATCCTTAAGTATGGGGTTTGCATTTCCCATGGCAATGGCAATTCCGGCGAAGCGCAGCATTTCCATGTCATTCTCCCCATCTCCAATTCCTATGGTATCCTTCAAATCGGCTCCAAAATATTTTGCCACAATTTTAATTCCGTTTCCCTTATGCATTCCAAGCTCTGACAGCTCGCCGCTGTTTCCCGGCAATGCAATGGCACTGTCCACAACAGTAAATTCATCCTGTAAATCCCTGCGGATATCCTCCGGGTCATACTCCATAGTCACATAAAGCATCTTGTTAACCGGAAGCTTTGCAGGCTCTGAAATTTCAGAGAGGCGCTTTGCCATGTCAAACAGTGCCTTATCATAGGGCTCATTGCGGGATTTGCAATACGCTATATACTGATTCATATAATCAAAACCGATATCATTTACCAGTAAATCTTCATTGGTTTCCAGAAAGACTGCCATTTTCTTCGACTCGAAATAGTCTAGCAGTCTTGCATTCATCTTCTCCGTCATGGGACGGTGATAAATCATCCTTCCCTCCAGCTCCACATATGCTCCTGCAGAGCCTACAATTCCATCCAGGGGTACGCTGAGGATGTCCTCATGCATCTCGCACCTGGAGCGTCCGGAGCAAATAAACACCTTATGTCCGTTTGCCCTTGCCTGGTTGATTGCCTCCCTTGCGCTGTCCGGAATAACCGCATCCCGTCCAACCAGCGTTCCGTCTATGTCCAGAAAAATGTATTTCGTATCCATACAACTCCTCCTGCTGTTCTGATGCTTATTCTCTATCAAAAACGGTCAAAAGAAAGATTTACTCTTCCCTTACTATTTCCGTTTCCGTCCACCCATATCCATTTCTTATGTAAAAATGGCTGTAGATTTGAGTCCCATGCATCCCGTTGGTTCACCTGCCACTGTCCGTCAGAAACCAGAATAACCAGTCTGCTCCTGGCATGAAATAATTTTAACTGTCCTGCCAGTACTTCTAGCACTTTGTCTTCCGTATGGGACATGTTGCCATAATCCTCTAAGCCTCTGCCAATTCCCAGCATGGAAAGTGGAAGCACCTCCGTCACAATCTGCTCATCGGTTATCCATTTCACCACATTTAACCGGACATTCTGAAACAAATCACCCTTCTTTTTCAATGCAGAGACTATATCCCTGCTGGTGCCTGCAAGCTGCTCTTGCGGCAGCTTATAATCCAGCACAACCGCCATTTCCGTCAGTTTTCCACCCGGCAGGTTGCCTGGTGCATGCAATACCCGTTCCACATCATTCATAAATAATTTCATCTGTACCGGCGTCATTTATCCATCGCTTCCCTTATACCACTGTAACCAGCCTTGATATCCATGATTAGTTTAATAGATATTATCCTTTGTGTCAACTTATACAATTAAGATATTTCCTAGATAAATGGTGCAAAAACTGATGCTCCTGCCACTGTCAGCAGCCCTGCCACCGCTATGGACAGACTGCTCATTGCTCCCTCTAACTCTCCCATTTCCATTGCCTTCACGGTTCCAATGGCATGGGCTGAGCTTCCAATGGCAATTCCCCTCGCCACCGGCTCCTCAATCCGGAATACCCTGCATATTGTTTCTGCAATCATATTTCCGAACACCCCGGTAATAATAATAACCGCCACAGTAATTGTCACATAGCCATCCAATTCCTCCGACACTCCCATTCCAATGGCTGTTGTAATGGATTTCGGCAGCAGGGTGACATACTCCTTATGGCTGAGACCGGAAATCAGTGAGAATACCAGTACACTAACCAGACTGGTAAGCACACCGGAGCAGATTCCCAGTAGAATGGCTTTCCAGTTACCCTTTAACATTTCCACCTGTTCATACAGCGGAATTGCAAGACAGACTGTCGCCGGGGTCAACAGATAGCTTAAATATTTTGCCCCCTCATAATAAACATCATAATCAATGTGGCACACTGACAGCAGTATCATGATGATGACAACTGCCACCAGCAGCGGATTAAAGACTGCAAGACCAAATTTCTTTTTCAGCTGTACTCCGGCTCCATAGGCAATCAGGCTTAACATGACACCAAAAAATACTGATTCTACTAATATGTTACTCATCTGCCTTCACCTCAGCTTCCGTTTTTCTTTTCCCCCTTCTTATGACAAACTGGGTGGTCCTACCTGTTACTGCCATCACAATTATGGTGGTAACCAGTGTAATTCCAATTACCGGAATACAGATTGGCTTAAGCACTCCCCAGCTCTCCAGCAGTCCCACCGCAGCAGGAATAAACATGAGCGGCATAATTTCAATCAAGAATTTCCCCGTTTCCTTTACATCCTCCAGCTTAATCCATCCGAAAAACAGTCCTGTAAACAAAATAACCAGACCATAAATACTCGCCGGTACCGGAAGCGGAAGCAGATGATTGCAGACCTCTCCAATAAAAGAAATCGTTAAAATAATGCCAAACTGTTTTATGTATTTCACCAAAAACGCCTCTTTTCTTAAATACCTCTGTTTTTAACCTGTATTAGTGTACTACGAATCCCTGCTCTTGTCATGTATTTTCTAAAAAACAGGTTTACAAATAGAAGGTAGTGATATATAATGGGCTACGGGAATGAAGTTCTCCCATGGGAAACCTAAACCGCTTATTAAGCTGATGACTTCTGTGATTTTATTTTCGCAGAAAGCATCAGCTTTTTTGCGTCTGAAAGGAGAAATATTTATGTTAACGTCACTTGCACTCATTTTTCTTGCAGGATTGTCTATGGCTGCCATCTGCCAGCGGATAAAGCTGCCACGCATAATTGGCATGCTGGTAACCGGTATTGTATTGGGACCATATGTCCTTAACTTACTTGACCCATCCATTTTATCCATTTCCGCAGATTTGCGTCAGATGGCTTTGGTTATTATTCTACTGAAAGCAGGCTTATCTCTTAATCCGGCTGATTTAAAAAAAGTAGGACGCCCCGCCATTATGATGGCATTCGTACCGGCAAGCTGTGAGATACTGGCGTTTTTCCTGTTTGCACCATACATTCTCGGTATCACAAGAATGGAAGCTGCTGTTATGGGAACTGTACTTGGAGCAGTATCTCCGGCTGTGGTCATCCCACGAATGGTTCAGCTGATGGAAGCGAAATACGGTACAGAAAAGAGTATTCCTCAACTGATTATGGCAGGAGCCTCCTGCGATGATATTTATGTAATTGTGCTGTTCTCCACCTTTTCCAGCATGGCACAGGGTGGCAGCGCCCATCTTATGGATTTTGTAAATATCCCTATTTCCATTATATTGGGAATTATACTCGGCGCAATTACGGGATACGTTCTCAGCCTGTTTTTTGAAACTGCATACGCCCATAAGCACTGTGTCCGAAACAGTATGAAGGTCATTATTGTTCTCGGAGTATCCTTCCTGCTCATGGCAATTGAGACATGGCTGAAGGAAATTGTCTCCCTGTCCGGACTGCTTGCTGTTGTCAGCATGGCGTGTGTAATCAAAATCAAAAGTACCGATTTTGTATCCAGACGCCTTTCCGAAAAGTTTGGCAAGCTCTGGCTTGCCGCAGAGGTAATCCTGTTTGTATTGGTAGGAGCGGCAGTTGATATCCGTTATACCTTTGAGGCAGGAGCCGCCGCTATAATTATGATATTGATTGCCCTCCTCTTCCGGGCAGCCGGTGTGGCAATCTGCCTTATCGGCACACCCTTGAGCCTGAAAGAGCGCCTCTTCTGTATGATTGCGTACCTTCCAAAGGCGACAGTACAGGCGGCGATTGGCTCCGTACCACTGGCAATGGGACTGCCCTGCGGACAGCTTGTCCTCTCTGTAGCAGTCCTGGCAATCCTCATTACCGCGCCAATGGGTGCACTGGGCATAGATTTTACCTATAAAAGATTTCTTTGTAAAGATTAGAAAACAGACAGTTAAATGGGAATTTCCCGGGAACCTACACCTGTGTAAAATAGAGTTCCACCGGAACATAATCTCCCCATGCCTTTGAAAGAAGAATTCCAGCCTCCATCAGAGCCTTACCGGTATAAATTTGTCCGGTCTCATTTAACCGGTACTTTTTTGCAGCATCCAGGCTACGCAGACGGACCGGATACCGGAGCATGTTTGCCTCTGTCCGGAATATCATTCCATGCACCAAAACCTGTTTTTTATCCTCCGATACAAAGGACCAGATTGCAAACTTATCCTCCATCGGATTGCTTAACCGGTGATAACTGCCATTATGGATTAGTGCTCCATACTTCTTAAAACGTACAATCTGCTCTGCCACCTCAGCCTTTTCTTCCTCTGAAAGAGTATTTAAATCCAGCTCATAACCGAAGCTGCCTGCCATTGCTGTCACTGCTCTGGTCTCCAATGGTGTAATCCTTCCAGTCTGATGATTCGGTACGGCAGACACATGGGAGCCCACTGTGGAAACTGGATAGAAAAAGCTGGTGCCATACTGTATCTTTGTCCTTTCATAAGCATCTGTATCATCACTGCACCAGATTTGTGGACAGTAATATAACATCCCTGCATCAAATCTTCCGCCGCCTCCGCTGCAGCCCTCAAATAACACATCCGGATAGTCCGTGGTCAAACGCTCCAACAATTCATAAAGTCCTAAGACATACCGGTGCGGCATCTCACTCTGCCTGCCGGATGAAAGCCCAGGAGAATACCAGTCACTAATACTTCTGTTCATATCCCATTTGATATACTCCACATTTGCACAATCCAGCACATTACTGATTTGCCGGTACAGATAATCCCTTACATCCTGCCTGGTCATATCAAGCACAAGCTGATAACGTCCCCGCATTGGCTTCCTCCCCGGAATCTGAATTGCCCAGTCCGGATGTTCCTTATAAAGATTACTCTCTTCTGATATCATTTCCGGTTCAAACCAGATACCGAATTTCATACCCAGACCATTTATCCGCTCCACCAGTTTTTCCAGTCCGCCCTTTATTTTGTCCTCATTTACAAACCAGTCACCCAGTCCGGTGGAATCACTGTCTCTCTTTCCAAACCAGCCGTCATCCAATACCATCATATCAACCCCCAGTTCGGATGCCTGCTTTGCAATATTAAATATTTTTTCCTCATCAAAGTCAAAATAGGTGGCTTCCCAATTATTGATTAATACCGGCCGCTCTGTCATTTTATATTTGCCACGGCAGACATGCTCTCTTATCACCTTGTGAAACCGTCCGGAAAGCTTGTCCATGCCCTCATCTGAACAGGATAAAATAACCTCCGGCGTATAGAAGCTCTCGCCACCATTTAATGTCCAGCAAAAGGTATCCGGATGAATCCCCATCACAATACGGGTCTGGTTCAACTGGTCAAGCTCTATCTGTGTCTGAAAGCCGCCACTGTACATCAGAACCGCTCCCATACAATACCCACTGGTTTCTGTGCAGTTTTTCTCACACAGTAAAACAGACGGATTCTGCTGATGGCTGGAGGTACCCCTTGTACTTCCGCTTTCCTGCACACCATGCAGCAGCGGTACTCTTTCTACCTGCCGTTCCATGGCATGCCTTCCATGAAAATGCATCCATTCCCAGTCACCATATGGCATATCCATGGAAAGGCTGTGTGCCCGGTTAATTTTAACAGGCATTTCACCATCATTTATGATGACAACACTTCTGGTAATCACATCCTGATTTTCCAATACTCCATATTTTAATATGACACGGATATCCGTTGCAGTATCCTTTAAGATAATTTCCAGGGTTTCTGCCTCTTCCTCTCCGGCATAAACAGCCGGAAGACCCGGTATAGAATATTTTCCCTTTGAAATCTTATGCTCCTGATATCTTAAGTCCAGTGCAGTACTTCCGTCCCCATGGGTTACGGAAATGGCAGGAACACGGTAATCTCCTGTCCCTGCTGTCCCGTATTCCAAGGGCAGGGTATTCAGGGAATAGGTTCTGCAATTATCCACATCATAAACATTGCCGGCAAATCCAACATCCGGATAATCCAGTAAATAATCCATATTACAATCCGTCTTCTTCCCATACCAGAGGTGAAGCAATACTCCATATTCATCTGCCTTCATCTGATATAATGTATTTTCTGTCTCCAAATAGAAAATCCCATCTTTTACTCTTACTGCCATATCCAGACTCCTCTCAAAAAATTATTTTTTATTAACAAATTGTATATTCACAGGTGGTAAGATTTGCATCCAATACAATCTTATCCTCTTTATAGCTTCTCGTAATTTTTAAGTGGTCGCCTTCTGTCTCCACCAAAATATCTCCGTCAATATGGAAAGCCGGATGAGAATTACGCAGCTCCATTAACTTCTTTAACTCCTGTACAACCGGACGCTCCTGCTCCTTAGCAGCCTCTTCCTTTGTGTAATAATGGCGGTTAATATCCCTTCCGTTTTTTGTCCGTTCCATCAATTCCACATCATTTTCACCTGCCAGCATTCCCACATAATATACCTGTGGTATTCCCGGAGCAAAAAACTGAATCGCACGGGCAAGCAAATAGGCGGCATCGTTGTTCCCTAATGCGGAATAATATGTGGTATTTACCTGGTAAATATCCAGATTATTATAGGCTTCTGAGCTGTAAATCTTCTTGACATTGGCTCCCTGCTTATACATCTGTTCTTTTACTTTATCAATTTCTTCATCCGGAAGCAAATCCTTTACATCCACAATGCCGATTCCGTCATGTGTATCCAGGGTTGTAAACTGCTTTTTCGGGCACATATCAAGCCAGTTTTTCAGATATTCTCCCGTATGGTTATACAATGCATGAAGTGTAATAACCGGCAGGGCAAAATCATAAACCCAGAAGCCCTTGTCCGCAAGCTTCATGGGAATTGTATAATGCTCGTGAATCTCCGGCAGAATCTCTGCATGTTCTTCCTTTACAATATCCTCAATCTCATAAAGCAGCTCCCAGATATCCGGCTCTATGAAAAAACAGCTGGTATCCTGCTTTTTTACCGCATAAGCAAAGGCATCGAGGCGAATAACAGAGGCTCCCTTTTTACACATATTCCTGAGGGTGTCCCGGATAAACTTCTTTGCAGCCTCTTTCGTTACGTCTAAATCAATCTGTTCCTCACAGAAGGTACACCATATCTTTTCTTTAGTCCCATCCTTAAATTCCGCTTCAATATACGGTGCCCGTGGTTTTCTCTTATAAATCTTATCCACCTGTTCCTCTGTCGGCTCGCCATTTTCCCAGAATTCCTTGTAACGGATAAAGAAATCCTTATAAGGAGAGTCCTCCTTCTTCTGTAAAAAATCCTGAAAGTATTCTGAGCTTGCAGAGATATGGTTGACCATAAAATCAAACATCAGGTAATATTCTTTTCCCAGATTTTCCACATCTTCAAAGCTGCCAAATTTCTCATCAACTCTGTCATAACACATCGGCGCAAATCCCCGGTCTGCAGAGGATGGGAAAAAGGGCAGGATATGCACCCCGCCCACAGCAGCCTTATAATGAGTATCTAAGATTTCATGCAGCTCCTTTAAGTTCTTCCCTAAGCTGTCCGCATAGGTAATCAGCATAATCTTATTCTTTAACTCCATATAAGTCTCCTTTCTATCATCCCTTGACAGCTCCGTTTGCCACGCCATTCAGAATCTGTTTCTGACAGATAATATAGAAAATCAGAATCGGAATCAGGGCAAGCAAGTACGATGCAAATGCCAGATTATAGTTTGTTCCAAACTGTGTCTGGAAATTTAACTGTGCTAACGGTAATGTATTCTCTCCCGTTCCGGACATGATAACAAGTGGTGTCATAACATCATTCCATGTTCCCAGTGCCGTTAAAACAGCTACCGTTGCATGCATCGGCTTCATCATCGGGAAGATAACTCTCCAATATGTAGTCCATGCATTGGCACCATCAATCTCTGCTGCCTCCTCCATGGCAAGGGGAATATTTTTTAAATATCCGGTATAGAGCAAAACATTGATTGGCATATAAAATACCAGATACAGCAGCACAACACCAAAGCGGTTTGCAATTCCCATCTGCGCAGTCTGCTTTACCACCGGCATCATCAGAATTGCAAACGGTACAAACATACCGCTTACGATATAAAGATAAATGAACTTGTAAGCTTTTTTATGTGCCATGCTTCGTCCGATTACATAGCCTGCAACCGAATGGATTAAAATAGCCAGTACAATGGTTGCCACGGTAATTAATAAGCTGTTTCCTAAAGAATGCCAGAAATCTGTTACCTCCATTGCCTCCCTGAAATTGTCAAGGCTCCAGGTTGCCGGAAAAGCAAGGGCTCCCGCCACATCATTTGTCATTTCTGACGGCTGCTTAAACGCAATAATAATTGCCATGTATAATGGGAAAAACACGGTCACACAGCCCAGAATCAGGACCAGCGTCAATACCCAGTTTGTCTTACCTACACGATTTTTCTTTTTCATCATAGCTGCTCCTCCTTCTTATTTAATACAGTCATCTGGAATACAGAAAATGCAACGATTACGATAAAAAATACCACTGCATTGGCACTCTGGAATCCAAACTGTCCACCGTCCATACCATTTTTATATATCAGATAAGAAATAGACTCTGTACTCTGTGCAGGACCACCCTTTGTCAAAGATACAATCTGGTCAAATACCATTAAGAAGTTTTTTGTACTCAATACAAGGTTAATGGTTACAAAAGGCATAACCAGAGGAAATGTCAGCTTCCAGAACTTTTTCCAGCCACAGGCACCATCAATCATGCCCGCTTCATAAACATCCTCCGGCACGGTCTGCAGCCCGGATATATAAATAATAGTATTCATCGCAACTGCCTGCCATACTCCCACAACAAGAACGCCAACCCATGCATATTTCTCACTTGCTAAAATGCTGTTTTGAAGCCAGCTGATGTTAAAAACCGAACCCACAGCAGGTAAAATATAGGTGAAGATAAAGCTGAAAATATAACCGATAACCAGTCCGCCCAGAATATTCGGTACAAAATATATTCCCCGCAATGCACTCTTAAACTTAATTCTGCTGTTTAATCCCAGCGCCAGTACAAGGCTCAGTACATTTACCAGAATTGTACCTGCAATTGCATATTTAAAAGTGAACAAGTAACTTTTTCCGACTCTGGAATCCGTAAACAAATCTGCATAATTACGTAATCCCACAAAATCATAGCTGCCGTAACCCCTATAATTGGTAAAGCTGTAAATCATACCTTTAATCATAGGAAGTGTGTTAAAGGTAAAAAACAGAATAATGACAGGAATGATAATTGCTAAATAGGTTTTATCTCTGTTTGTCATTGTTTTTAACTTCTTCATTCTGCGCCCTCCATTTCCTCTTTATAATCCTGAACCTTACGAATCAAATCCCGGTTGTAACGTTCCCATTCCGTATCAAACCGTTTCAGGAAGGTATCTATAGCATTTTCATCCTCATCTAAAAGGAAGGTCTGAATCATGGCATCCACACTCATCTCACTTGGATAATGATGGTCCTGATAATCTGCCATCCTTCCCTCTTCAATATAGGACTTCATTCCATCTAACATTGACGGAAGCGTAAACTCACTATCCTTACATGCAATACCATTCTGATTATTTAAGTAAATCTGAATTGTCTCATCCTCATAGAGATAACGGAGCACCTCGTAGGCTGCCTCCTTATTTTCACAATTCTTCATAACACTGAACTGTAAATCGATACCGGAATTCAACACATTATCTGCCTCATCTTCATTTGCCGGGAATACAAACGAATCAATATTCATATCCGGATTAACTGATTTAATCTGCGGCACAGCATAGCTTCCGATTACATACATGGCAGATTCTCCTCTTGCAAATGCGGTACAGGCATCATTGTATCCATATGCATACGGATTAGGCTGGGAGTAATTTAACAGCTCCTTCATCTTTACTGCCACCTCTTTATAGGCCTCCGTAAAGGTTGTATTTCCTAAGTTCACCTGATTACAGGTATCGGAATCTGCAAGCCCTACTGCCAGAGCATTCCATGGTGCCAGACAGGTCCAGGTATCCTTAAAGCCAAAGTAAAGCGGCTGGATTCCCGCTGCTTCAATCTCATCACACAATGCCGTAAACTCACTCCATGTCTCCGGAATCTTCCATCCATGCTCCTCAAACATGTCCTTGTTATACAGAACACCTGCTGCGTTACCTGCAAATGGAAGTGCATATATCCCCTCCTTCGGAACAAATTCCAGTTCCTTATCCATATCCAGATAAGCCTGCTTTACATCCTGGATTCCATCAAAATCCGAGATATCCATGAACAAGTCAGCATCCAGAAAGTTGGAATAATTGATATCTCCACCGATTCCGATAATATCCGGATAATCCTCCCTGATAAAACGGGTCTTTAAAATCGTCATTGCCTCATTGGGAGACTCAATGGTTAAATGAATATCGTCATGGGTTTCATTAAACCGTTCTGCAATCTCCTCAAAGGCTTTGACAGCCTCCGGCTTGTAATGTACAATCTCAATTTCGGTCACACCATTGTTCTCTGCCTCCTTGCCACATCCCGCAAGTCCCAGCACCGTACAGCAAGCCAGCAATACAGTTGCAATTCGCTTCACTCCTTTTCTCATTGCGCATCCTCCTTTACTATTTTTGCCTCATAAGGGCGTAAGCCGCATCTGTCATGTTCCTCTCTATAATTACCAAGCAGAAGCTTCCCATTCTCCCACTGTTGTAATTCCTTGATATACAATTCCTTATCTGTAAAATTACAGATTACCAAAATCCGCTCTCTCCCCAGCCGCCGGATATAAGCAAATACATCAGTATCCTCCTCTAAAAACGGTTCATAGCTTCCTTCCCGGATAACTGGTTCTGTCTTTCTCAAATGAATCAGCTTCTGATAATAATGAAATACGGAATCTTCTTCTATCAACTGCGCCTTTGCATGTATCATGGTATAGTTAGGATTACATCGAATCCACGGCGTTCCGGTTGTAAACCCTGCATTATGGCTGTCGTCCCACTGCATCGGTGTTCTTGCGTTGTCCCTGCTCTTTGCATAAATGGATTGCATAATTTCGGACTCCTCATATCCCTGCTCTAACCGTTCTCTATAGAAATTCAAGGTTTCCAAATCACGGTATTCCTCTATATCATACCGTACATTCGTCATTCCCAGCTCTTCGCCCTGATAGATATAAGGAGTACCCTCCATTCCATGAATAACCGTTGCCAGCATTTTTGCCGATTTGGTTCTGTATTCTTCATCATTTCCAAACCGGGAAACGGAACGAGGCAAATCGTGGTTTTCCAGAAATAAGCTGTTCCAGCCTTTTCCGTGTAAACCCTGCTGCCATTTAGTAAATACCTTTTTCCATTCCACAAACGGCAGAGGAGCCAAATCCCATTTTTCCCTGCCCTTTTGCTGGTCCAACACCATATGCTCAAACTGGAATACCATGGATAGCTCAGAGCCATCCGGATTACTAAACTGCTTCGCCGTATCAATGGTTGCACTCCATGCCTCACCCACCGTAATCAAATCCGCTTTTTGAAAGGTTTCCCGGCTCATTTCCTGTATGTAGTCATGCAGTTTCGAGCCCTCTGCCATGATTTTTTGGTCCGGCTCTTTTGCAATCTGGTCGATGACATCTAAACGAAAACCTCCGATTCCTTTCTCTATCCACCAGTTAATCATCCTGTATATCTCCTGCCGTACCCTGGGATTATCCCAGTTTAAATCCGGCTGCTTTACCGCAAACTGATGCAGATAATACTGTCCGCATTCCGGCACCCATTCCCATGCCGGACCGCCAAAGGCAGCCTTCAAATCATTCGGCAGAACTTCCGGCTTTCCATCACGCCAGACATAGTAGTCGTGATATGGATTCTCCCTGCTTTTTCTCGCCTCCATAAACCATGGATGTTCATCTGAGGTATGGTTTAACACCAAATCCATAATAATCCGGATTCCTCTGTCTGAAGCCTCTCTTATCAGCCGTTCCATATCTGCCAGATTGCCGAAAAGCGGGTCAATATCCTGATAATCTGAAATGTCATATCCATTATCCGCCTGTGGAGATTTGCAGACCGGAGACAGCCAGATTGCTCCAATCCCCAGCTCCTTCAGATAATCCAGCTTTTCAATGATACCCGGTATATCTCCAATACCATCCCCATTACTGTCCTTAAAGCTTCTTGGATAAATCTGATACACAACTGTCTGCTTCCACCATTCCGTATTCTGCATAGCATCACCCCTTTACTCCCAACCGTTATAATCATTTTCTGCCTCTTGTCATTACACATACATTCTCTGTTCTTCACAACTATTATTATGATTTTATAGTATTCAGTTATGTTAGGTTTTTCAATTAGTTTTGTACAAAACCAGTATTTTATATAACCTTTTTCAATTTTTATTATGCAAATTGCACAACAGAATAGTATTGAATATTGTAAAATAATTCTTCATAAAAAAAGACTGCCCGAGAAGTACATATATCCTTTCAGGATATCACTATCTACAGGCAGTCATTGTATTTTCAATATTTATATATAGCTCTATTCCACGCTAAGAACCAGCACCTCACATGATTCTAATATAACCGTCTTCTTATTGTTCATTACTATCCGGTGCTTGCCGTTTGATAACAGAATCTCCCTGCACCTCACCGGAAGTGCAAGTGTTTCTTCATCCCTGCCAAAGTTCGCAAGAATCATTGCCTTTTTATCCCCTGACACACGGCAAAATGCAAATACATTCTCATTATTCTCAAATATTGGCAGAAAGTCTCCATAGACAAATACCTCTTTCCAACCGGCAGATTTTCTTAATGCAATCAGCTTCTTATAATAAGCAAGCACAGAGTTATCATCTTTTTGCTGAGCTTCAACATTTATTTCTTTATAATTATCATTTACCCTAAGCCATGGTGTTCCTTCTGTAAATCCGGCATTATCCCGGTCATTCCACTGCATAGGAGTTCTGGCATTATCCCTGCTGTACTTAAAGCATACTTTCAACGCTTGTTCTTTGGTCATTCCGGCATTTAACGCCCTTTCATACTGATTGTATGTATCAAGGTCGTCATATTCACTGATATCCTGCATTTCACAATTCATCATGCCAATTTCCTGCCCCTGGTAAATAAACGGAATTCCCCGAAGCAGCACACTCACCGTTCCCAGCATTTTAATCCCATTTGGATTCCTTGCATAATCAGGGAGATATCTGCTTGCTCCCCGCGGCTCATCATGATTTTCAATTATATTAGCAAGATATGCTCTCCCCTGGCAGCTTATCTGTGAATTGATAATGGTCTTTTTCCATTCCACAAATTCAATATCCTTTGCATCATACCATCCGTTCTTTCCCTCTGACAGGATATGGGGAGCAAAATCAAACATGCTGCTAAAATATCCGTTCTCTCCAACAAAATCTTCCAGTGCATCCTCTTTCATATTAAACACTTCGCCTACCGTAAATGCATCATACTTTGAAAATGTTTTCTCCTTTAATTCCGTCAGAAATTCACCCACACCCTGGACATGCTCCACCATCTTTGTACAGGCACACATTCCGTCCAATCCATCTGGTTCAAAATCCGGAAAATCCAAATCCTTCTTTATGTTAATGATTGCATCAATCCGAAAGCCTGCGATTCCTTTATCCAGCCACCAGTTTACCATTTCAAACAGCTTGTCTCTCACAACCGGATTCTCCCAGTTTAAATCCGGCTGTTCCTTTGCAAACATATGAAGATAGAATTTGTCTGTTCCAGGAACTCTTTCCCATGCACTGCCGCCAAAATAGGAGCGGTAATTGCTTGGTGGATTGCCGTCCTTTCCCTTTTCAAAATAAAAATATCGGGCATATTCTCCCTCCGGATTTTCCAATGCCTTTTGAAACCACTCATGCTGGCTGGAACAATGATTGATGACCAAATCCATTATAATCTGAATATTTCTCTTCTTCGCTTCCTGCAGGAGCAGGTCAAAATCTTCCATCGTTCCAAATTCTTCTGCAATATTATAATAGTCTGAAATATCGTATCCCTGGTCCACAAAGGGAGAACTGTAGATTGGAGACAGCCAGATAATATCAATCCCAAGCTCCTTTAAATAATCGAGTTTGCTGATAACACCCTTTAAATCACCAATTCCGTCTCCGTTACTGTCCATAAAACTTTTTGGATAAATCTGATATGCAACCTTATCATGCCACCATTTTTTCTGCTCCATTGCACCATTTCTCCTTTTCACAATATCGTTTAACTAAGCCTGGCTAATAAACTTCACGCTTTCCCGCACAATCAATTCTGTGGGCAGAACCAATGAATCCAGCCCGATATCCTCGCCCTTTATTTTCATCATTAACAGTCTGACAGCCTCCCTTCCCTTCGCCTCCGGGCTCTGTCTTACAGTTGTGAGGGGCGGTCTGCAAAGTCGTGCATATATATTGTCATCAAAGCCGGTAACGGATATATCGTGCGGTACTGCAATTCCCGTTTCCTGAAATATATTAATTGCTTCACTTGCAAGTAAATCCGATACAAATACTCCGGCTGTATATTCTTTTTTTGCTTTTTTGATGGCGAACTGCCGTAATATTTCATGGCGGATATACTGTTCCGGCGGCAGGTAAACATAGTCCTCCGTTGAAAATTCCAGTCCCGCTTTGTCCAACGCTGCTTTATACCCCTGCAGTCTTTTTGCATTATTGGTAACCGCCGGATATTCCTGGTCACAGAAAAAGGCAATCCGCTTATGGCCTCCCTTTATCAGATAGGAGGTAATCTCCTGCATTCCCTCTTTATCCCGTAAACCTACATTGCAGTAATTTCCCGTTCCCGAATCAATAAACACCAGGGGATAGGGACTGGCACCAGCAAGCTCCTCACAAAATTCAGTATGGTATCCCACCATAATGCCACCCTCCACATTGTAACCGTCAAGGAGCCTTTTTAAATCCACAAAATCCTTCTGTACCGTAAAAATAACACTTCTTCCGTATTTGCGAAGCTCTAATTCAATAGCCCCCAGCACTTCACCAATAAAGGGGTCTACTACAATATTTTCTTTTCCCCATGTGTCAAATCCTACCACAACCAGAGGAATGGCTCCTTCTTTTTTCTTCTCCGTGCGGTAATAGTTATTCTCTATTAATGCCTGCTCAATCCTTCTTCTGGTTTCCGGTGACATTTTCTGTATTTTCCCATTCAATACATTGGACACTGTTGTAGGACTGACTCCCAGCTGCTCCGCAATTTGTTTAATTGTAACCATAATTTCCCCCCTGTCTAATTATCCTTTTCCACCACCTTGCAGCAGGAATCCCTTTCCACCAGATAACATGGAATTTTTACTTTAAGGGGTGTTGCAATACTTAAGTTTGAAGAAACATATAAAAAGTTTGCGCCGTGCTGCCCCATATCATATGCAGGCGCATGAATGGTTGTTAATGCCGGAGATGTGTATGCTCCCATCTCCGTATCATTAAAGCCTATGACTGAAATATCCCCCGGTACCTTAAGCCCGTAATCCTTTATCGCCTTCATTGCGCCAAGCGCCAGCGCATCATTGGCAGTAAATACCGCTGTGGGAAGCTCCTCCTCCTTTAAAAGCTGCTCCATCATCTCATAGCCGGAGGCGGTAGTAAAGCTGCCCTCACGGATAAAGGGCTTGTACTCCAGCTTATTTCTCTTCATATAAGAGATATAAGCCTTCTTCCGCTCATCCCTTACCGGCTCCTTATCCCCGGCAAACTCCAAGCCTCCTAAAAATGCAATTTTCCTGTGACCAAGCTTTGTCAGATAATCCAATGCCAGATTGACTGCCTGCTTAAAATCCATTGTAAAGGTTGTAATCTCATAATTTTCCACCGGCATATCCAGAAACACAATATTCCTGCAAATCCGTATAAACTGTGAAACCTCTTCTTTGCTGAATTTTCCAATGCAGATTAATCCATCCACATCCTTTAAAATCTCCACATAATTTGCATCGGAGCGGAATGTCCGCACAATGGAAATGGAGTTTTTCACACAGAAGTCTTCTATCCCCTGCCGAATCAGCAGGTAATAATTATCCTGCATTTCTTGCTCTGCAGAAAACCACTGTACAATCCCAAGCCGGAAGGCTGCCTTATTCACATTTTTTGTTTTATGGTAATGTAATCTCTTTGCAGCCTCCCATACCTTCTGCTTTGTCTCTGCAGATGCACTCAGGCTTGCATCATGATTCAAGATTCTGGAAACCGCCGCCGGCGAAACCCCCGCCTCCTGTGCTATATCTTTTATGGTTGCCATATATCCTCCTGATAAAAATTTAGTAAACTTTTATTATCATATCACAAATATGCTCAACTTGTCTACGTATTTTGCATAATAATTTAAGTGTTAAAAGCAAAATACCCGTCCAAAAATCAATTGTAAATCACAAGTAAATATTTTTAGGATAATTTAGTAAATTTGTATTGACCTGTCTCTTATACACATCTGACGCTGC
>UQXF01000057.1 GCA_900544905.1 uncultured Clostridium sp. | reverse complement strand
TATTCACAAATCTTATATCAGTTTTTTGAGTTTACACAAAACTTGAAACGGTCTCAGTGAAGTACACCCTTCTGCCATAGCATCATATGTACTTAAATATTTATCACATTCCACAAATTTATTATTTCGATAAAGTCTTTCCCCTTCATCATTTGCCCGTAAAAAAACCATTTGAAAACCAACAGAACTCATCGACATATAATATAATTTTTCAAGAAATAATTTAAAAAAGATACTTGAATAATGCTGTTGGCCTTTAGGGTCTAACAAATATGCTATCTGACCCTTTAGCTTTTTACTAATTGCAAACATTTTTATCTCTATAGAAGGAACAGCTAACAGAACTTTTCCAGATTCATTCATTTCTTTAGTATGGAATTTTTCTGCATCTTCATAATAATATAAACTATATGTTGCGATTGTTGCATATGCATATATGCGCTTTCTATCTGCAGTAACAAGTACATATGTAACGCCCTTACCCTTAATCGTATCATCTTTAGCATGTTGATGAAGGTACTCTGTCATGCTCCTATTACCACAATCAAACTGACTTATTACCTCATCAGATACTTCAGATTGATTGAGTTCCACAAAATCAAATTCTTCTGCAGTCATTTATCATCCCTATCCATTAACGCATTCATCTCATTAATTGTATCTTGATTTATATTATTGCGAATTTGTCTGCATTCATCCCAAAATTCTTTCGTCGGTCGATTATCATTTACTTTTTTAAAAAAATCATCTTTTTTATCACTAGAAATAATAAATCCAGAATTCATTCTCTGTGCTAAAGCCATAATATCAACCTCCTCTTTTGTAAAATTAACCTTTTTGCTACTCTTCTTCATATAATCACCTCAAAGATGAAATTATATGAAACATATGGTAAAAAACTGTCAAATCCATTTTTACTTATCTAAATAATAACATATATTTTTACATAATTCAACGAAAAGTAAGCTATAATATCTACGTTGCTTCATTCTTTGTCACCACTTTTACCCTACATTTCAATGTCTTACCATAAACCCTGGCAGAAATTACAGTTTTTCCCGCTTTTTTAGCAGTTACTTTACCATTCTTGTCAACCTTGGCAACACTCTTGTCTTTACTGCTCCATTTTACATCAGCCTTGATTCCTTTCACCTTTAATTTCACGGAGGAATCAATTTCCATTTCTACGGCGGATTTATTCAGGGAAAGACTCTTTTGAACTTCCTTCGCATTCTTTTTACAGGCGAAAATCATCTTCCTTGCATCATGAAAGCGTTCACCGTCCCCTGAGCTTCCCAATGTCACAATCACATAGGAATGTCCCTTATATGTATAAACACCGGCAAAGCAATATTTTGCAGTCCATCCACTGCCGGTTTTGCCAACGCAATAGTAATCTTTGCTGTTCAGCAAATGATTCGTGCTGGTAACAGAATGATATCTGCCACCTATGCTTTTAAAAGAATAACTCTTCTTTTTCAAAATTTTCCGGATTGTGTCATTGTTATAGGCATATCGCATAATCAATGCCAGATCATACGCTGTGGTATAATGCGTTTTGCTGGAGCGCAGTCCATTAGGTGTTCCAAAATGTGTATTTTTGCAGCCAATCTTTTTCGCTTTTTTATTAACCTGTTTCATAAACTTATTCACACTGCCGCTGGTTCCTTCTGCCACTGCTATTGCACAGTCATTTGCTGATGGAAGCAGCATCGCATGTAAGAGGTCCCGGAGGTAATAACGGTCACCGGTCCTCATCCCAAGCCTGACACCGGTTACGCTGTTTGCATTTGAAGAAATTCTTATCTTCTTTTTCAATGACTTGTTTTTCTCCACTGCCACAATGGCAGTCATCAGCTTCGTGGTACTGGCATTATGACATTTTGTCTTTGCATTTTTACTGTATATTACTTTACCACTGTCCATATCCATGATGACTGCCCGTTTACCGCTTAAGGACAGGGATATTTTTGACGTCTTTGCATATACAGGACAGGATATTACAATCAGCATTACTCCGATTAAAATATTTGTTAAAAATGTTCTTCCAAGTTTTGTGATTCGGGTACTCATATTGTTTTCTCTCTTTCTATTGCTGTTATTCTTATTTGAAAAGCCCGCGCCTTCTATCGTCATTTTTTATTTGCTGCTTTCTTTTCCTGTTTTTTCTTGTTGCAAAAATTCACTGCCTTTTATCGCTGTCTTTCCCAAAGGCTGCTGCTTCGTTCATTTGTTTTTATTATGGCCGGAATATAAGCTCACTATATGCTATGGAGCCTGCTTTATTAGGTATTACCAGAATATGATATGCCTTTTTTCCCTTTTTCAATTCTACCGTATCACCATAATAATATAAAGCCTTTTTTACCTTAATTGAATTTTTATTTTTACTGTAGGTAACATTTGTGGTTTTTTGTGTACATTTATATCCGGTTCCCAAGAAGTTTTTAAGGGATACGGTCTGACCTTTCTTTGCCGCATAGAGAATGGTCAAATCCTTATACTTTGTTAAATCAAGCTTCTTGATTTTGCTTCCGTAATAGGAAATCTGCCGCAGCTTCTTATTATTTTTCAGATTTAATGAAGAAATTTTTGTGTTACTGCAATATAAAATACGTAATTTCTTATTCTGTGTTACATTAAGGGATTTTAAATTCTTGTTTCCACTTAAAGAAACTTCCACCAGCTTTTTATTTTTCTTTATGTTGATACTTTTCAATTTATTTTTTCCTGCATAAAGGCATCTTAGATTCTTGCATTTGCTGACATCCAATTTGGTGAGCCGGTTTCCATAGCAATACAAATCCTCTAAAGATTTTGACAGCTTCAAAGAGGTCAGTTTATTATTTTCGCATATCAGGAATACTAGCTTTTTATGCTTTGAAAAGTCCAATTTTGTCAGTTTTGTATCACGGATATAAACATTTACTAATTTCGTCAGATTATTTAGTCCCTTAATTTGGCTTATCTTTTCTCCTGACAGTCCTAACGTCTTCAGATTTACCATATTTGATACATCCACACAGGTGCATAAGCCAGTATCCTCTAGATAATACTCTGTCAGCTGGGCTTGTATCGATTTTGTCAGTCCCTCCAGACTGGCAAGCTTGCTGCCATACAACCTTAAGGATGTTACCTTCGGAGTGTTCATATTCAGTTTAGCCGTTCCGGTACTGCTAAAACGAAAAGTGGTGATATATGGTGCATCAATACTTACCGTTGCGGCCTCACTTTCATCAATACTGACGTTTTTTAAACTTGTCTGATAAAAAGAAGCCGTACTGCCTACAAATTGACAAATCTCAATTTCTTCCAGTTTCGTCAGCCTTTCAATGCCGGATAAATCCTTGACAAAGCCTAGCTCAAAGCCGATATACAGTTCCTTAATATCATCTGTTTCAATCACAACATCATCATAGTCAGCATAGTTTTCCTCCCAATCATAACCAAACTGCGCCTCCATCACTGCCTGTCTGACAGCCGCATCCTTGAACTCACTGATTTTCATTTTCTCTGCGTAAGCTACGTTGCCCACGGATAAGATTCCCATGAACATCAATACGCCTGCTGATAAGCATTTCATTAATTTCTTTGTTGTTTTCATCGTTTTTCTCCCTTTCTCATTATTTTCAGAAAAATTATAGCCTTTTGTAATCCCCATATCTTTCCTTATCTCTTTTATCAGCATCTTCCTTTTGTAACCGTTTACGTTCTTCTTTTGAATATAAGATAATTCCCGTTAATATTTCCCCACCGTCCCCATACATTGCATAGGACATTGCCGCAACTCCTGTAGCCTTGTATGCCGTATATTTCCTCACAACTTCTCCACCAAACTTGTTAGAAAGTTTATCAAAAATATTACAAATTGTATATATATCTGTTTTAGAGTATCCATACTCATTTAATGAAAAGACAATCTGCTCATCTGCCACATTTGTTAATTCCATATTTTCAACATATCCATTTGACAAATATGCTTCAAATTTTTTCAATCCACCATTTTCTGATATAAAATTAATTAAAAGCTGCGTTAACTCTTGCCGATTGCTTCTCTTTTCTTTTTCAAGTCTCTTTTCTTTTGTAGCTTTTTTTCCTTCCTCCGAGTAATATTTCTTATAAATATATATTGAAATCGGAACAACTATCATTATTAATGCTATCAATGGATAATTCAAAGCATACGCTAATATGCAAAAGTATATCAGCCAAAATATGCAGCCAAGTTCCCCCATTCTTTTTCCTCCGTTCTAATTAAATTATCAAAGCAGTATACTTTTTATTATACTGTTTCTTCTAGGATATAAATCAACTTATTTACCTCGTTATTTTTTTACCGTAACATTTTTATTTCCCTTTTTCTTTAAGAATTTCTTATAAGATGATACTTTCTTCTTTGGGACTTTTATTGTTAGTTTCTTATTTGTTCCCTTAAATGCATTCTTGCCGACAGATTTTGAAGTCAGTTTTGTTGATTTAATTGTAATGGTCTTTAAATTCTTATCCCCGTAAAATGCATTGTTGCCAATTGATTTAAGTGAAGTAGATTTTAGTGTGACTGTTTTTAACTTTGTACACTTTTTAAATGCATTTTTACCAATAGAAGTTACATTCTTACCAACGGTAACTTTTGTAACCTTTTTGTTGTTTGCCAGAGCACTGGAGGCGACACTGGTTACTTTGTAGGTAATACCATCTACCTTAACTGTATCTGGAATCGTAATTGTTTTTGCCTTGCTATTGGTTGATTTGATATAGGATACGCTTGGAGCCGTAGCAGACGATGAAGTTACTTTTACCTTACACTTCTGAGCAGACACATTTATTGTTGTTCCTTTTGGGACAATATTTGATTTTGCCTTTTCATCTCCTTTTTGGGCAATATTTGATTCTACCTTTTCATCTACGTTTTGACCCTTAATTACGTATTTTATTCCGTTACTTTTTGCATATTCTAACATAAACGAATTTTTCTCGACAGTAAGTACTAAAGAATCAGAGCAATTTATAAATGCATTTTCACTTATCGCTGTAACAGCTGATGAAATCGTAGCACTTGTCACCGATTTTGGACAATATATAATTTTTGTTCCTTTTTTGTTATATAAAATTCCATTCATTACTGTAAATGTCTTATTTTCTGGTGATACTACAATGGAATTCAACTTTTTATATGATGAGAAATCCAAGGCATTAGCGACATCATCAAATCCTTTTCCAATTGACAATTTTTCCAGATTAGAGCATCCAACAAATGCGCTCGGACTTGCAAAAGTAACCGAATCTGGAATTATTATTTCTGAAGCATAACTTCCATAGAACGCATCCCATACAATCGTGTCAACTCCATCCAAAATACTAACTTTACCTGTTTTTCCAGCAGGACATGCATATAGCCACATCTCGTTTCTAAATTCACCTTCACTATATACATCAACTTTCTCATATAAAACACCATCATAACTTGAATACGTCTCATTATTTGGATCTACAACAATTGATTTCAAATTATGATTATTCATAAAAGGATTGTCTCCAGCACAAACCATATCACTTTCAAGTTTAAATGTATCTCCTGTTTTGCCTCCTGGATAGCAGCGAAGGCATCGCTCATATATATATCCTTCTTCTTCATCATAACCACTTATTTTATAATCAAAAAGTACACCCTCCAAATCAAAATAATCATCATTACCTTCATCAACTTTAATTTCTGTCAAATTATCACATAGTTTAAATGCCTCTACATCTATCAAATATGTAGTAGACGGAATCGCAATTTTTTCTAAAGAACTACAACCATAAAAAGCCTCATATTCAATTTCTTTTAAACCTTCTTGAATAGAAATCGTTTTTAATTTTTTACATTCCTTGAATGCTTCCCGGTAAATGTACTCTATACTTTTGGGAAGGTTAATACTTTCTATTTTTTTACATTCAAAAAAAGCATAACTACCAATCCATGTCACCTTATATAGTTTACCATTTTGAGTAATCGTTTCTGGAATAGATATGTTAGAAGACATATACGACGCATTATATCCAACAACTCCACATGTGTTATCCTCTTCATCTAATCTATAGATAATTCCAGAATTTGTAACTTCTTCTGCCTGCGAAGAATAACCACATAATAATATCCCCACAATTACCATAACAATTAGACCGCTCCACTTCTTCATATTACTTTTCCTCCTTTTTATTCACTATTCTTTTCTTATCCCTTCTTAACCTTTATCTTACTATTTCCCTTTTTCTTTAAGAATTTCTTATAGGATGATACTTTCTTCTTTGGCACCTTTATTGTCAGCTTCTTATTTGTTCCTTTAAATGCATTTTTGCCGACAGATTTTGAAGTCAGTTTTGAAGATTTGATTGTAATGGTCTTTAAATTCTTGTCTCCATAAAATGCATTGCTGCCAATTGACTTAAGGGAAGTAGATTTTAGTGTGACTGTTTTTAACTTTGTACACTTCTTAAAGGCATTTTTACCAATGGAAGTTACATTCTTGCCGACTGTGACCTTTGTAACCTTTTTGTTGTTTGCTAAAGCATTAGCGGCGACACTGGTTACTTTGTAAGTAAATCCACTAATTTTTATAGTATCTGGAATAGTGATTGCTGACTTTTTACTGCTCTTTGGCTTTATAAATGCAACCTCTTTCCCTGTTTCCGTAGATTTTGTTACTTTATATGTTCCGGTAGATATTTTTATAGTAGTACCTGTCGTTGGCAATACCGATTGGTTATCCTGTTCCTCTTTTGGTGTTAATGTGGTTGAATCTTCTGGCTGTGTTGTACCTGAATCCTTATCCGAAGTTCCCGGTTTTGGGTCTGAGGATTCTCCCTCTTCCGGGTTAGGTTCTGTTTTGTCCATTGTAAACCTCAAATAAGATGGCAGTCTATCGATGCCTGTAACTTCATCCTCTATATAATCAATACCTTCTGCCACGTTTCCTGCAGCATCCCATATCCCAATACGATTAATTGCAAATATATCTGTAGATGCAACCCTATGACCTAATGTGCTTTCAACATCTCTCATAAATTTATCAAACGCCTGCTCCACCATATATCCGTCTTGTAATATAGTCCCTGCACCCGGATTAATGCTAAAAGACCAACCATAACTAAAAGGCAGTTCTTCCCATTCATTCCTATCTTTATTAAATATAAGAAATTCTACACCAATTTCGTCTACTCCACTCAAATCATCTTTTACCGGAATATAAATTTTTAGCTTATTATCATCTATAGACACTTTTATCTTATCAAAATCCACATCAGGCGGTGTATCATCTTCCTGCATCCCACCAATAACGACATCTAGCGAAGAAAAATCGTAAGCATAGTCGGATGTATCTAACCATTCTGCTTCATCCCCGATACATATTCCCAAAGAATTTATATGATATGTTCCGTTTTGTCCACTTTCAGGAACAGTATAAGAAACATCTACATAATCTTCATTAATGCGAATGACCGTATTGCGTCCGGTTGAACCATTTGGAAATTCTAAGTTACAATAGGCATCTATTGCCTGATATCCTTCCTTTATTTTAAAACTCCATGTAATGGTATCACCCGGTGTTGCTGTCTTTGCAGATATACTACTATTCTCTATATCCAGAAAACCATCCGCATTTTTTCCTGCCTTTGTCACACAAAGTCCGCTACCAGCATAAGTGATCCCATATTTATATATCATTGTTATATAATATTGCTTTCCCGCCTGTAACATATAAGCATCATAGAAATAAGCCCCATCCTCCATTGCTATATCATTTCCTGCTTCATCACATACACTTGATGATATGGTATACGATGGTTCTCCTATGTCTAATAGATATGTCCCATCTTCTTCTGGACAAAAGCTATAATATATCTTTCCATCTTTATATATTCCTCCCCTTGCAAACTCTCCCTCTTTAATTTCTGTATATTGTTCCATCTGTCCGGTTGACGCAAAAGCAATTCCACCATCCTTGCACAATCCTTCCAATAAGCCATTGCTCTTTGCATATATTGTTACATTGTAAAACGCCTTATTATTTTCTTCATCCCATTCAGAATAGAAGCTTCCCCAATCACCTTCCTCCTCGGCTAATTGAATCCGACAGGAAGGATTTGCTATATAACATTTCTCCAAGGATGAAAGACTGTAAAAAGCTGAGCCAATGTAATACACGGATTCCGGTATATACATACCCTGTATATTGCAATCTGGAAAACAGCCCATTGCTATTTCTTCCACCCCGTCCGGAATCACATATTCTTCTGCATCGCCGCCATAATATCCAATCAGTGTATTCCTGATAATCAATGAATGATTCTCAAATTTCCCATACTCACTTCCATTAGGAAAAGTAATACTTTCTATCGGACAGCCTTTAAATGGATTTTGACCTGGATACAAAAAAGTAGATGGCAATTCTACAATTTTTAAATTTGAACAGCCGGAAAAAGACCAATCTCCAAAGTATGCAATATTCTCTGATACACAAAGCTTTTCTATGCTCTCACAACCTGCAAATGCATTGTCACCAATGGATTCAACCGGATATCCGTTTATCACTCCCGGAATGGTAATTTCCTTGTCCTCACCTTCATAAGCAGTAATGGTAATGTACTTTCCAGAATTTACATCATTATCTACTCTATAAAGCATATTCTGATACATACCGGCTGCATCCGATTCTGTCAGAGTAAGCTGAATATCTCTGCTGTCATCACCAAAAATATCAATATCTATCCTATATTCCACATCTTTTTTTAAATAGCATCCATACTCCACATCAAATATATTTTTTTCAAGTTCTTCATCATATTGTTCATAACAAACCTCATAGGTATCCTCAATCCAAGCCTGCCACTCCGTATCATAGTAATACACAGAAATTCCTACGCCCTTGCATTCATCGCCATCTATATCTGACACCAT
The DNA here is from genome assembly GCA_900544905.1 of uncultured Clostridium sp. Taxonomy (GTDB): domain Bacteria; phylum Bacillota; class Clostridia; order Lachnospirales; family Lachnospiraceae; genus CAG-590. Next base: position 12,916 of record UQXF01000057.1, on the reverse strand, counting down.
ATGTAACCCATATCCTCTGCTTTCTGATGGCAAAAAATAAAAGCTTGTATTCTCTGAAATAGAGATTGGATTGCCATTCAATTCCAACATCGGTGCAGATTCCGTTTCTGTGGCAAATACCACATTCCCTCTAAGTATAACAATTGCTATCACAAAAACAAACCAGATTATTTTTTCCAAAAATTTCATAAGCTTTTCTCCTCCTTCACCTTCTCATAAGCCTCTATTTTCCAACCTCATTTTAGGTCAATTTCACCCTATTTGTCAATAGGTCAGAATGCCATAATTATTTCAGTAAAGGAAATACTAGAATATGACACCAAAAACTCAACGATTAAAAAAACTGGCATGGAGAAAATTTATAATGGGGCGACTGAAAGATTTACGAAAAGAACGTGGATACACGCAGATTAAGATGCAGCATTTGACAGGAATTGACCAAAGCGATTATTCCAAAATAGAAAATGGAAAGCGATATTATACATTTGAACAATGTAGAAAAATTGCTCTGGCTTTAGATACCAGTATGGACTATTTAGCAGGTCTGACCGACCAAAAAGAAGCTTATCCCCGAAATAAGCACATCTAGTTATAAAACTTGTTGTTCGTGAATTTGAATGCCAAAAAGGCATATGAAATGATTACATCTCATATGCCTTAACACTGCCTTTTTATTCTGTTTTCATTTATATTATTGTTTTTGTTCTTCCTGCCAGCATATCCGCTTACTTTTCACATTCCTCAATTATGCACTCATGTTTCCTCGTATTTTTGTCATAATTGATTCCCACCAGTAGGATATTGCCCTGATATTCCTCTAAACTTTTACAATACTGCCGCTCCTTAATCTGGGAAATCGCTCCTTTTGCACCTTTGTTCCATTTGAGTTCCACCACAATTGCCGGTTTATCCGAAAATTTCTTTCTTGGTAAAAATACCATATCAGCAAACCCCTTTCCTGTTGGAAATTCCCTGTACAATGTGTAGAAATTCCTTGCCGCATAAAGTGCCAAAGAGATAGTATAGCTCAACGCATTTTCATCATTATATTGGATATGGGATGTCTCAAAATGTGCCTGCTCGATTCCTTTCGCCACCTGCTCTGGTTGGATGTTCCAAATCGCCTGAAGTGTTCTGGCAGATACACGAAGTGCTTCGGACACTTCTCCCCAGTCAGAAACAGATATCGCATTTACAAATTCTCTCCGTATCTCATGATTTGGAATAAATACGGTCTTTTCATCAAAATGATATCCGAGATATCCAAGATGAACCAGAAGCGTAAATACATCATCCTTGTTTGCGAAGGTTACCATATCATTGGAAAAGCTGTCTATATTTACCGGAACACTTTCTCCCGATAACATGGCAATTACATCATCCCTTAAACCTTCAAAATTCATGTCAATATAAAGACGTAGTGCCTCAAAAGTTTCGGTCTTATTCCAGTACACATCACAAACGCCGGACAAAACTGCCTCTACAACCGATTTGGGACTGTATATAGCGCCGACACCATCAAACTGGTAGCCATTATACCATTCCTTTAGTTCTGCCATATCACGGTTATATTTTACCGCAAGCTCCTGTACTTCTTTTTCTGTAAATCCCACAAAGGATGCCAGCTGTCTTGGATTAGTCATAGAAAACTCCGAAAACATATTCAGTGCGGAATGCGTGCCATATTTTTTTATCGGAAGAATACCTGTCATATAAGCCAGATGGATAAAGCCTTTATCTTTCAGAAAATCCCTTAAAAAATCAAGATAGGCTTTCTGGGCTTTTTCATCCTTTTTATATTCACGGAAAATACAGTCCCACTCATCAATAACAATAATAAACGGGGTTTGTTCTACCGCATAGATATCCTGCATACTCCGAATCAAATCTGCATCATCAAAATAGTTAACATCCGGATAGGCATTTTTCAAATCCCACAAAACCGATTTTCTCAGTAATGCAAGCATTTCTTCCATACTGCCTGTCCGGCTTAAAAATTCCTGCATATTTAGAAATATCATATTATACTGATTTAAGTGTGTAAGAAATGTTTTATCCTTAGCAATCTTTAATCCTTCAAACAACGCTTTTGAATCGCCTTTTCCATAGTACGCTGCCAGCATATCAGCCGTAACTGATTTACCAAAACGCCTCGGGCGGCTTACGCAGATATATCCTTGTAATGTATTTAAGACATGATTCATATAAGCAATCAGTTCCGTTTTATCCACATAGATTTCTGAATTTACCACTTTTGCAAATTTGCTATTATCCGGATTCAGATAAATTCCCATTTCCATACCGCCCCTTCTCTTCTACTGTTTTAATATTATATCAGTCTGTACGCACAACAGCAATACATTTTTCTCATTAAAAAATCAACCAATCTGTTTCCTTACAGGCTTACCAGCCTTTCTAAAAGATATTTCGGTTAGTTTTAACCAAAATTTCTTTTAGGAATACCACATTTGCGAAAACACTTCAAACGGAATGGATACAGCAATACCAAAATACTACACCCTCATCTGCGCCGGGTCATCAATCAGATTTCCATCTATATCAAACCTTGAGCCATGGCACGGACAGTCCCATGTCCGCTCCTCCTGATTCCATTGCAGCTCACAGCCCATATGCGGACACCTTACCGGAATCTTATGGATTTTTCCTGTTTCCTCTTTATAACAGCCATACCTTCTGAAGCCGCACCTTACAATTTTTCCCTGTCCGGGTTTAACGGTTGAAATACCCTGGATTGGTAAATGAAACGCTCCCTTTGCGAGCCCTGTTGCACTCACCCCGATATCCTTTAACAGTGCCCAAAGACCTGCTTTTAAATGGAATCTTTGTGGCGTAAAGAGTTTTTCATATGGATTGTCCACACCACAAATCCGGTCACACAAAATCATTGCCGATAGCATCGCCGCCGTCATTCCCCATTTTTTAAATCCCGTTGCCACATACCAGTATGGCCGAAACACAGAGTATCTTCCAATAAATGGCAGCTTATCATGTGGCAGACAGTCCTGTGCAGACCAATGCGCAATCTCCTTATGCCCGGGATAATATTGCCCCGCCGCATTTCTCAAAAATCCATATCCTTCTTTTCCGTACACTGCTTCCTGCCCTGTCCGGTGTCCTCCTCCCCCAAGCAGCAATACATCTCCTTCCATCCGGAAGGAAAGCCCCTCCTGGTCCATACTGTAATACATGCCATGGAGTTTTTCTACATTGGAAATTGCCAGTACATAACTCCGCTCCTGATGCTGTCTGACAAAATAGAAACCGGGAAGATTTATAATCGGATAATGGGTGGCAAATACGATATGCTCTGCCATGACTTTCCCCTTTGATGTATCAATACAATGTCCCTTTACGGATAAAACCTTTGTCTGCTCATATATCGTTAAATCCTCAGAAAGTGCCTTTAAAAATTCCAGCGGATGAAACTGCGCCTGGTTTTCAAAGCAGACCGCACCGGCTATGGTAAAGGGCAGCTCGCTTTCTTCTGTATAATAAGCAGGTATTCCAAAAGAGGCTGCCAGTCCTGCCTCCTCCTCCAATGCTTTTTTATCCGAAGTAGAATACAGATAGGACGAAAGCCGCTCAAAATGGCACTCTATATGATTTTTTTCTATTATCCGCTCATATGCTGCAATGGCTGCTTCATTTGCCCTTGCATATAACCTCGCACATTCCACACCATAATCTTTTGTAAGCTGGCTGTAAATTCTTCCATGCTGGCTTGTGATTTTCGCCGTTGTATTTTTGGTCTGTCCACTGCCAATCCGGTCCGCCTCAAGCACAATAACCTTTCTTCCTGTCTCCTGCAACAAATAAGCGGTTAAAATGCCTGTCATGCCGGCACCGATTACGGCAACTTCTGTTTCTATATTTTCAGAAAGCGATTTCCGCTCCGGTATCCATGTTGATTTACTCCATACTGATTCTGTCATTTTTCCTGCCTTTCTGTTTTTATAATAACCTAATCAGTATAGTTTTCTCCTGTTTAGTAAAAAACATTCCATAACCATAAAGAAAGACAAAAAGCCAATACCATCTATATCTAAATGACATCGACTCTTTGCCTTTCTTAAAACCCATGGCAGTCTTGTTTTATCACATAATCCAAATCAATTCCCCATAACTTCAATTCTAAAAATAAACACTATCAAAGCATAAACCTTATTCTTGCCAGTTATGTTTTTTATACATTATATACCAGATATAAAGTCAGAAAAAATTTCGACAATAATAACACATTTTTTGCAAAAGTATGCATCACATTATTCTTCTTTCCATTTTCATCATATTTTTAAAATCAAAACATAATTATTTTTGTGATTTTTCTTCTCGCTTCCCCTCAAAAACCTTTCCTCCGAAACTCAACGCACACTGACTGCATTTATCTATACATTCTCCACACTGAATACACTCCCTGTCACCTACACGCTTGACATCCATTTTACAGTGCGCTACACAGGCATTACAACCATTACATTTTTCCTCATCCAGCTTCATTCCCACAATGGAAACCTTATGAAACAGTGCATAGAACGCCCCCAGAGGACAGATAAAACGGCAAAAGCTTCGGAAAATAAATACTGCTGAAATAATCACTACTGCCAGCACTGCCATTTTCCATGAGAACAGCCCGCCAATCAATGCCTGCAGCCTCTCATTCATTGCCACTAAAAAGATGCCGCCCTCCAATGTACCTGCCGGACAAATGAATTTACAAAATCCCGGCACCGCTAAAATAAGCGGTATTCCAATGACAAATACAATCAGAATCATATATTTTAGCAGGGACAATCTTCTCGTCCATTTGTTCTTCTGTATTTTCTTCGAGGGAATCTTGTAAAGCAGCTCCTGCAGCAGACCAAAAGGGCATAAAAAGCCACAGACCACTCTTCCAAGTATCACTCCAAACAGCAACAACATTCCCAGTATGTAATACGGAAATTTATACCGGGATGACAGCAGCGCAGTCTGTAAGCTTCCAAGGGGACAGGAACCAACCGCTCCCGGACAGGAATAACAGTTCAATCCCGGAACACATACCCCCTTTATATCACCTTGATAAATTTTTCCTTCGGCAAATCCGGTAAAATTACAATTGTATAAAAGCGCGCATATTACCTGGATTAATTTTCTCTTTCTCATTATCCGATTCCTATACACTCATAACAAATACGGACTGCCTTATTTTTAATATCCCGGAAACCGTTCTGATTTAAACCGATTATAATAAGAACAACCGCTATAATGAGCAATCCCTTCCTGATTAATTGTTTTCCCATAGAAATTCACCATTCCTTCGTTTTGCGTCATATTCCGGATTATTTACCCAGTGCAGAATCAATGGCACTCTTATATTCCTGGTACTGGGTATCTGCATCTGTCGCACCGACAAAAATATTCTGTACCGTACCGTCCTTACCAATCACCAGTGTATACGGGATACCATCTGTCGGATATTTCATATTCACAGTTCCCTCCACATCAAAAGCAATCGGGAAGGTATACCCGGTCTCCGCAACGAACTGTCTCACCGTCTCCTCATCCTCTAAACTGTTCACGGCAAGAACTGCCACCTCTTCTCCATATTCCTTATGAAGCTTTTCAAATGCGGGCATTTCCTCAACACAAGGTCCGCACCATGTTGCCCAGAAATTCAGCAGCACTACCTTACCGCTTTGTTCGGAGAGTGTAAATGTGCTTCCGTCTGCCAAATCGGCAGTGAAATCCGGAGCGGTATCTCCCTCCTGCAATTCCTGATAGGAGGCGGAATCATCCTGCTCCTCCGTCTCATTTGTTTCCTCCTGCACAGCATCCTGTTCGCTTTCATTTACCGTCTGCCGGTTATCCGCCCCGCCTGAATTGGCTTCTCCATTGTCCGCACCACATCCGGACACGGTTATCATAAGCAGCATGGCTAAAATGACCCCTGCTATGTTTTTGATTCCTCTTCCTTTTCTCGCTTTACACATATTTTCAATTTCCTCCTTTAATATCTGTTATTCATTTAAAATATGCATATCCATTCCGGCATATTTCCTGTTTCGTATCATACCATAGAATTGTCCAAATTACATCAGGTATTGCTAAAATTCCTAAAATTGCTAAGGCTGTCTTATGAAAAATACCGGCATTATTCTCTCTCATACATAAAAACTTAGGTGATTGCGAAACTCGTTATTTCAAAATGTGAGTTGTGCAAATGTAACAAATTTATGTTTGTAGGACATTTGAGAACGTCAGTGGTTAGCGAGGTGTTTTCGAGCTTAGCACTGCTACGTTCTCAACTAAGTGCAAACGGTCCGAAAAACATATTTGTTACATTTGTACAACGCAGGCTTTCAAAAAACGAGTTTCGCAATTACCTAACATAAAAACTGACATTAAAAAGCCGTTTCTGCATTTCCACAGAAACGGCTTGTGTTGCCATGCATATGAAAAAATAGTCTGGTGAACCATTTTTGAGTTATCTCTTTTGCGGACCTTACTTTGCCGCCTTCTCTTCTTTAATCACCTTCTGGAACTCTTTCATATCTCTTGCAATCTCACCACTTAAAATCAGCAGACAAATCAGGTTGGGAATTGCCATCAACGCATTGGCAATATCCGACAGGTTCCATACCAAATCTAAAGTCTGGGTTGCACCGATATAGGCAATCAAAGAAAATACAACGCGGTAAACCATATTATACTTATGAGTTCCCAATATGTATTCAAATGCCTTCTCTCCGTGATATTCCCAGCCAAGAATCGTCGAAAATGCAAATAATGTAATACCAATGGCTACCAGCCATCCACCAGCAGAGCCCAGTACCGTCTTAAATGCCTGAATCGTCAGTGAAGAACCCTCAACCAGCTGGTCATATTTAAAGGAACCATCCTCGTAGAAATTATATACATTTTTATCATCGCCCTGCCATGTACCGGTAATCACACCGTCTGTTATAGCAGCCTCTGTTACACCGGAAGCAATATTCTCTTTGTCTCCATTATAAGGCGTTAACTTGAGCGTAGTATCCTTTGCAGTCAATGTAACGGTTTCCCCATCAATTGCCATATCATACTCTGTAGTCTTTGTTTCTCCACTGTAATCCGCTTCCACAACCATCTGTGTTCCGTTTACTTCATATGTACCTACTGCTTTTTCTGCAGTCATGCCGAGCACGCCGGAGGATGCAATGGCAAGACCGGTAATGGTACAAACAACAATCGTATCCCAAAATGTACCCGTCATATTAATATAACCCTGGCGAACCGGATTATCCGTTGTAGCCGCTGCCGCTGTAATCGCTGCAGAACCCATACCTGCTTCATTGGAGAAGACACCCCTTGCAACACCATAGCGCATCGCACTCATCATGGATGCCACTACCGTACCAAGAGCGCCACCGGATACAGCCTTCACGCTGAATGCCATTGAAAAAATTGCAGCTACACCGGAAGGTACATTTCCGATATTTCCAATAATAACTATCAATCCGCAAATGACATAAAATATGGCCATCACTGGTACCACAACAGAAGATACCTTGGAAATCGTCTTAATTCCCCCAACAATAATCAGCAATGCCAGCACCGTTATCACAATACCTACAATAGAAACCGGAAAATGGAAGGTCTCATTTAAGGCTGATGCAATGGAATTTGCCTGGGTCATATTACCAATACCAAAGGATGCTATCACTGCAAAAAATGCGAACAACCAGCCCAGAGCACTTCCGAATTTCTTATGCTTAAATGCTTTTTTCATTGTATACATCGGACCACCGGACATTTCACCCTTTTCATTTACCTCACGGTATTTGATGGCGAGCATACACTCCGAAAACTTAGAGGTTAACCCAAAGCATGCAGAAATCCACATCCATACCAGTGCTCCGGGACCACCGGAAACCATAGCCGTTGCAACACCTACGATATTACCGGTACCGATTGTAGCCGCCAATGCCGTAGTTAATGCAGAAAACGGTGACACATCACCTTCTCCTCTGCTCTTTGTGCGTGCTTCCTTACTCAACGTACTTTTCAGCGCATAGGGAAGATTCCTCCATGGTAAAAATCCGGTACGGATTGTCAGGAAAATACCGGTACCCACTAACAATACCAGCATGACCGGTCCCCAGACAAAATCGTCTACTACGCTTACAATTTCTGAAAAACTCATAATTCTCTCCTTCTTCCTTCTTTAATACTTTTGCTATCGGTGAGCAAGCTCCCCTTAGCTGTATATCTAATTTTCCATGCAAGGCTCAATGCAAACATGAAAAAAGAGGACAATTTGGGTATTGTCCTCCTTTGGAATAAGAATACTATACACAACAATTTTAAGTTTTGTCAAGACTTTATTCCAAATTTTTCATATTTTTCTTTATTTTCTTAATATAAAAGTCAAAAAATTTTATTTTATCAACTCTTATTCCACAGATTTCAGGGATTCTGCCATATCAATATTTTCCAGCTTTCTTGACATAAACAGATTCACAAGCTGGTTAAAGAGCAATGTCAGGCATACGCTGATGATATAGCTTACCGCAGATACATGGGTATCAAATGCCACCGCATCAATCTGAATCTGGCTCATAACAAAGGCGTGCAGATAATGACCTAGAACCACGCCCACCAGGCTTCCCAACAGGGTCAGAATAATGTTTTCCCGGAATACATAGGAATTGGTTTCCTCCCTGTAAAATCCCAAAACCTTAATGGTGGCAATCTCCCGGATACGCTCGGTAATATTGATATTATTAAGGTTATAGATAACAATAAATGCAAGCATCGCCGCACAGGCAATAACCAGAACCACAACATAATCCAGGCTCTTCATCATATCGGCTATCTGTTTTTTCATATCCTCACTTGCCGAAACATATGTCACACCATCCTGTTTCATCAAATCCGCAGAGACTGCATGTACATCTGCCCCTTCACTGATATTGGCAAACATTTCATTGTAGTCTGCCTCCCCGCCAAACAGGGTCTTATAAGTATCCGGTGTCATGATTACATAGTGGTTAAAATAATTAATATAGATTCCGCTGACTGTAACCGAGCCGCCCTTTAAATCACTGTTTTGCAGACGGATTTTATCTCCAATCTTTATCCCGTAATTCTCTGCCGTCTTAAAGGAAATCACCACTTCATTGTCTTTCGGAAATGCAACCTCTTCCCCGTCTTCATCATGTATATCCATATACTCTGCAAACTGTTCACTGCTCTCCGGCACCAGCACATTTACACTTTTTGTCCTGTTATCCACCTGCATATCCATGCTCTTTTCAGAAACCAGCAAAGCATCCTCCATACCATCTACACTGACCTCTCCCTCACTGATATTCACCGACAAATCATAGAGTGAAATAGTGTCAAACTGCTTATCCGCAATTTTGGAGATGGAGTCCCGGATACCCATGCCGGTTACCAGTAATGCGGTACATCCGCTGACACCCACAATCATCATAAAGAGACGCTTCTTATAGCGGAACAGGTTTCTCATGGATACCTTATCCAGAAACTTTAAGCGGCTCCAGACAGCCGGAATCCGCTCCAGCAGCACCCGTTTTCCCACCTTTGGCGCCTTTGGCCGCATCAGGGAGGCTGCCATTTCCTGAAGCTCCTGGTAACAGGAGACAACAGTAGTTCCCACCGAACACAGCAGTGCCACTATAATAGAGATAACCGCATAGCCTGGTTTAAACACATAGTGCAGGGAGCCCATATCATACATCATCTGATAGGCTTTCCAGATAACAACAGAAAATGCCCATGTGCCTGCAAAGAAGCCCACAACCGCACCAATGACCGCTGCACTTCCGGAATAAATGATATACTTACCCATAACTGCACCATTGGAATATCCCAGCGCTTTCAAAACTCCTACCTGGGTACGCTGCTCCTCCATCATTCTTGCCATGGTGGTCATACAGACCAGTGCTGCCACCAGAAAGAAAAAAATCGGAAACACTCTTGCAATACCCTCTACGATACCTGCGTCATTTTGAAAGCTGGCATAGCCTGCATTGCTATCTCTTCCCAATACATAGGTTTCCGGTTTTTCAATCTCTTCTACCTCCTGCCTTGCATCTGCCAGTTCTTCCTCTGCGTCGCGAATTTTCTCGTCATATTCTTTTTTCGCATCCTCATATTCTGTCTGCCCCTTAAGAAGCTCCGCTTTTGCATCCTCAAGCTCCTGCTCCTTTTCAGAAATCTGGCTTCTGGCAGAGGCGAGCTGTTCCTTTGCCTCCTCAATCTGCTCTCCGGCGTCTTCCAGCTCCTTTTTTGCCTTAGCAAGCTGTTTCTCTCCCTTTGCAATCTCCTTCCCCTTTTCATCCAGGGTCTTCTTCGTAGCTGCAAAGGTAGTTTTTGCGGTGTCCAGCTGCGCCCCGGCAGCTGTCAGGGTCTGGCTGGTGGTGTCTAATGTCTCCCTCCAGACCTTGAGCTCCTGCTCCTTTGCCTGGCGCTCTGTCTCGCTTAAAGTATCTTTGCCATTCTCATACAACGCCAGGGCTTCCGCATACTGCCTTTCACTTTCCTCATAAGCGGTCTTGCTGGCTTCATACTCTCTACGGCTCGTCTCATATTCCTTATATTGGGAATTATATTCTTTCAAGCCCTTTTCATAAGCACTCTTTCCCTTGTCAAACTCTGCCTTCTGTTTCTGATAGGTTTTCTGTCCCTTTTTATACTCGTTCTCCTTTTCCTCAAGGGTTTTGGCATTCTCCTCTATGGTTTTCTTTGCCTGGTCAATTGCGTTTTCTCCGTCCTGAAGCTGGCTTTGCCCGCTGTTTAATTCCTCCAATGCCTCCGCTAACTCGTCTGCTCCATCTGCCTTTTTTTCCTGCAGGGTTTCCTCTGCATCATCAATCTCCCCACTGGCATCTGCAAAAATACGCTCATACCGCATATCTGCCGCAGTCTGGCAGATATCCTCCCAGAACTCCTCCTTAGAATCCATAAAATCACTGTATTCATCCGAATACAGCTCTGCATCCGTATCAAATACCACATAAATATCCGTATCATAGTCTATATTGTAAGCTTCCGGCTCCAGATAGATATACGCATCTATGCTTCCATTCCCAATAGAAGTGGTTCCACGCTGGTAAAGGGTATACAGCGGTGAACGCACCAGTCCTACAATCGTATACTCCGTTTCCTTAAATTTATCCCTGTTTTCCTCCGTATTTTCCTCTGCAATTGTCAATGTGCTCCCGATGGCATCTTCGCCAAAGCCATGCTCATCCACAAGACACTCCTTTGCATTTTCCGGCATCCGTCCCGCCGTAAGCTCCGGCTTATTGACGTTCTCCGGAAGTTCCATGGTCTTGATAACCAGCTCTGTCCCATCCTTCTCTGTCATCAGAACATCTACACTCTTACTGCCCTCTGCCACCGCATCTTCTGCCTTTTCCTCAAGATACTCTGCCGTATCCTCATCAAAGCCCATGGTAGACAGCAAATGATAGTCATAAAAATTCTGCTCCTTCAGATAGGTATCCGCCGTATACAGCATTGCACTGTATGCCACCTTAAGCCCGGAAAAAAATCCCACTCCCAAAGCAACAATCAGCAGTATTGCCATATACCGCCCGAAGCTCTCTTTTATTTCCCGAAATGTTGATTTTATCAATCCCTTTTTCATACCGTCACCACTCCAGTGCGTCCACATCCACAATCTGTTCATTCATCCGCATATCCGCTATTCTGCCGCTCTTAACCGTAATCACCCGGTCTGCCATTGCGGTGAGTGCCTGGTTATGGGTAATAACAACCACAGTGGTTCCTGTATTTCTACAGGTATCCTGTAACAGCTTTAACACTGCCTTACCGGTCTGGTAATCCAGTGCGCCTGTAGGCTCATCGCACAGCAGCAGCTTCGGATTCTTGGCAAGTGCCCTGGCAATGGCTACACGCTGCTGCTCCCCGCCGGACAGCTGTGCCGGAAAATTAGACATTCTCTCCTTTAATCCCACCTGCTCCAGTACCGTCCTTGCGTCAAGAGGCTCCTTGCAAATCTGGGAGGCAAGCTCCACATTTTCCAATGCGGTAAGATTTCCAACCAGATTATAAAACTGAAATACAAAGCCCACATCAAAACGCCGGTAAGCGGTAAGCTCCCGCTTATTCAGAGAAGAAACCTGTCTGCCGTCCAGCCATACCTCTCCATCCGTCAGAGTATCCATACCGCCTAAGATATTCAGTATCGTAGTCTTTCCGGCTCCGGAAGCTCCCACAATAATACAGAATTCCCCCTGTTCAATCTGAAAATTCACATCCTGTAACGCATGAATCTCCACCTCTCCTGTCCGATAGCATTTACTTACATTTTTGAATTCCACAAAAGCACTCATTGGCATTCCCTCAATCTGTTTATAATTCGATTCACCAGTAACACCCGGTTAAATGGCGTCATAAAATAAAATCCGTCCGCAAAGTCCATTGCCTTTTTCCCAATCTCCACACTAATCTTAACAGCAGTCTCCTCTGCCTCCGCCCGCTCCATATCCGGGCGGTAACAGTTTATAATCTCTTCCGGCACATCAATCCCCGGAAGCTCATTTTTCATAAATATGGCATTTTTGTAGCTTACCAGCGGCATAATACCGAGAATAATTTTTGCGCCGGTCCGGTTCTTTAGCTCCCTGACCCGCTCGATATCTGCATCGGAATACACCGGCTGTGTCAGAAAATAACTGCAGCCCGCCTCCATTTTCTTCTTCATGCGGTTTGCAATGGCGTCCACATTTATCCCTGCATAGTTAAGGGCGCCTCCATAATAAACAGGCTCTTCCGCAAAGGTTTCCTGATTCATATTCTTTACATAATCCATCAGCTTGATGGAGTTCATATCAAATCTGTCTCTTATACACATCTGACGCTGCCGACGATCTTACGCGTGTAG
>UQXF01000056.1 GCA_900544905.1 uncultured Clostridium sp. | reverse complement strand
TATTGTATATATTACACAACTGGGTTTTGAAAATAGAGAGTTTCGCAATCACCTATCTCGTTATGTGTTAAGAAAAGCTTAAAAATGCCGGTATCATAATCATCAGCATAATCACGATTAACAGTAAAATCATGGGGCCCAGCAGCTTTGTCCCTGCCTCTTCCCCATACCGTCTGGCAAGATTTTTCCGCTCCTCCAGAGCATTTAATTCCTCCTGTTCAAATATGGCAGTAAGTCCCAGGGTGCCCCTCTTTACATTTTGCTCTAACAGAGTCATCAGCTTAATATAGCAGGGAAGCTTCAGCCTTCTTCCCAGCTGGTAATATACCTGTTCCTCGGAAATGCCCAGTGCCAAGCTCTGCTTTGCATGCTTCAGCTCCCTAATCAGTACCTCCCTGTAATCCCTCTGTTTCATACGCTGTCCTTCCGTGCTCCTCTCATATTCTTCAATCAGCATTGCAAATATATTTTTTACCTGCATTCCTGCCCCCAGCAGTAATGCCAGTTCATTTACAAACCAGGGAAAGCTTCTTTTTAACATCTCCTCTCTCTTTTTTTCCTGGTTTTTTACATCCTCCCTTTCCCGAAGCAGCAATAATCCCGCTATTATAATACCGGTAACCAGCACATGAAGTGGTGACACCCCGGTTTCATCTGTCCTTGTAAGCTGTACACCATTAATATTTGCCGGCAGAATAAATTGTTCCTCATATAACGCTTTGTCTTCCTTATTATTAATTTGCTCCTTTACCTCAGAAAACTGCTCCTGAAGGCTGCTTTCCTCCCTTGGAAAAACTACAATTTCATAAATTTGCTGTCTGCTCACTTCCCCATACCATAAAACCACCTTCACCTGTGTGGTAATACCCGTCTTGAGCTCCCGCTGCCCATAGCCTAATGCCATCAATTCCTCCCTTTTATTTTTTACCCTCCCCTCTCCGTCAATTAATGCATAATCCTCTGTCTGGAACTCCACATCAAAAGGATATTTTTCATAATCAAGGGAAAAATCCAAATCTTTGGTAACTCTTGAAAGGGTATCATTTTGTCCCTTCAGGTGCCCGTCAATATAAGCAAATGCCTCCTTCATTTTTTCTTCCTGCTGGTCTTTTGTAAGCCTTCTGGGACGGACATTTAATGTGACCATTTCCGTAGTGTTTTCTTTTTCCAGTAAAAGTCCAATCTGTTTTTCATTTCCGGTATATCCCTCTTTTTCTATGACAATATCACCACTGTCATTAACAAAAGTGAGATAAAAGCTGAACATATTCGTGACAAAGAGCAGGATAATCACCCCTATATGCTTTTTTATCCATAAAATGCCCTTTGGAAGGCTTTTGTCCTCTCTCCCCTGTGACAGCCACCATATAATTGATAATGCCAGAAAAATTACAAACAATATTCCATTTATGATTCTCATACCTGTATCTCCATAATTCTGGATGCCCATATGTCAGCCGCATAAATCATAACCAGGAACAGAGTCATCAGCATAACCCCTAAAGCATTGTGGTACAAAACCTCCAGAAATTCTCCATTGCTCACCCTTAAATAGAAAATGATGCCATAGGGCATTACCATCATAATGCGCTCCTCCAGTTTCTTTGCAGCCACCAGGGTTTCTATTTCCTCCTCCACTGCAATTTTATCGGCAATGCTGTTCACCGTTTTCTGAATAATCCGGATTAAGCTGCCTCCGCTTCTCTTCGCTGCCATAACCACATTGGCAAAATTATTTATATCATCAATATCACTGCGTTCACCAAAATCCTTTAACAGTCTTTCCAATGGGATATTCATTCTAAGTCCCGACAAAATGATATCCAGCTCTTTAAAAATAAATTCCTGCCTGTCGTACAGCAAAGCTAAATCCTTCTTTGCATCCTCAAAGGCGTGCTCCAGAGAATATCCTGCATTTAAGGAAGCAACCAGTGCCTCTATCATGGATTTGAACTGAAGAGTCAGCCTGTGCTTCTGCTCCGCCAGCTTTCTCTGCCGCAGGTTTTGATAATCTATAAAAGCAAAGGGAAGCATTAACACTGCCGCTTTACAGGAATCATAGAACAGGTAGCAGATAACCACCGCCTTAACCAGCTGTTTTAAACCGTATTCCACCCAATCCCTTCCACAAAAATCATATACACTGTAGTCATATCGCTTTTTTTTGCTTTTCTCCTTTTCTTTCCTTTTCTTCATCTTCCTTATTCCTCCATTCGCTCTGCAGTAATTTTTGAATATTCTTAAGCTCTGCCGTCTGCACTAGCACTCCCTTAACCCTTCCCTGCTCTTCCCTATCCTCCCGGAATTTAAATATTGTCTGCATTTTAATCTCTCCACCTTCTACCCCGGTAATCTCACAAATTTCCAGTACCCGTCTGCTGTTATCCCGGAGCCTTCCCAGGTGTACGACAATATCAATGGCTGCGGCAATATGCTGGCGGATTGCCATTACCGGCATATCATATCCCATTAAAATCATGGTTTCCAGGCGCAGCATCATCTCCCTTGCAGAGTTTCCGTGTCCGGTGCTGATACTCCCGTCATGTCCGGTCAGCATACTGTTTGCCATATCCATAGCCGCCGAATCCCTGACCTCCCCCACAATAATGCGGTCCGGGCGCATGCGAAGCGCCGCCTTTATCAATTGGGACATGGAAACGGCATTCTTTCCTTCCACATTGGCATTTCTTGTCTCCAGTCTTACAAGATTGGGAATCCCCTTAATCTGTAATTCTGCGGAATCCTCTATTGTGATAACCCTCTCCGTTTCCGGAATATAGTTGCTTAAAACATTCAAAAAGGTGGTCTTTCCGCTTCCGGTTCCCCCGCTGATAAAAATATTATATTTTGCCCTGACCAAAGCTTTAAGAAATTCCGCCGCTTCCCCGGTAATAGAATCCATGGCAATTAATTTATCCATAGTAAAAAATTCCTTTGGAAACTTGCGGATTGTCATGACGGCTCCGTCTAATGCCACCGGCGGCAGCACCACGTTTATTCTTGAACCATCCTTTAACCTGGCGTCTACAATGGGTACTGTCTCATTTACAATCCGGTTACAGCTGCTGACAATCTGCTGTATCACATTTCTAAGCCTCTCCTCACTGGTAAATCCCTCCGCTGTCTCAGACAAAACTCCATTTTTCTCAATAAAAATATGCTTTTGTCCGTTTACCATTATTTCTGAAATGTCCTCATCCTCCAGCAGCTGGGACAATACATCCAGCTTGCGGAAGGAGTTAAAGAGCTCTCTTTTTAACAGCTGTTTTTCCGCCACTGACAGGTAAGCTTTTTTTCCTCTTTCTAGCACTGCCTGTTCAATAACTTCCTCTACCTCCTCATCCGTCAGCTCCCTGCTTAAATTGAGCTGCTCCGTCAGCTGTCTTTGCAAATCCGCCTTTTCCTGTTTTATCCTGTCTGTCATCTGCCTTCCCCTCTGAACACCTCATCCATTTGTTCCGTGACCTCCTGTTTATTTTCCATGTCTATAAACCTTATCTTTTCATCCTCCAGTTCGTACAGCTTCAACAGGCTTTGAAAATTGTTTTTCTTTATCAACGCTTTTTCCTCCTTCAAATAGGGGACTAAAATATAGTCAAACAGGGAAAAAAAATCAAAGCCTTGCAGTACACCGGTTCCAAAATCACAAACCATACCGTGATATCCGCTGTCCCTTAGCACATTTTTAAGCCATGCCATATCCTCTGCGTTTATCTGTCTCCTGTCAAAAACCGACCATCCCGAAGCAATTTTCCCGGCACTTTTCTCCATAAGAGCCAGCAGCTTTTCTGCCTGATGCTCCTTTAAGTAGTAAATAAAATTATCGGCAGCTGCGGTATCCTCCGCCATATCCGTACTCTCCTGCTGTAACGGAAAAGAGCTGTAATCCTCCATTCCAATGTAGAGCCACCTTCCATAACTCTCATTTTCTGCCACCCTCAGCGCCATGGTGGTCTTTCCACACCGTCCCACCGGCGAATAAACTGCCACCATGGCTTTTTCCCTGTGCCCGGACATTTGTGCCTGATTTACCATGTTTTCTATTGCGGCACCAATCACCTTTGCACTCTGGAACCGATACACGAACTGGAAGGAGATATCCTTTTTCTTTACCTCCCGCTGGTCTGACAACCACAGGAAGGTAAGTCCGTTATATTCCTCCTGCAATTTTTTAAGTTCTTCCACACTGGTACCGGCTATCAAATCCAGTCGCTTTCCTTTCAGATAAGACCTCACTATCTCCCGGTCTGTAAATGCTGCTGTCATCCACCTTCCTTTGCCAAACCTGCCCAGATATGCTGACAAATTTTCAACGTACTCCCTTTCATCATCCAGTATTCCTATTCTCAGCATCCGCATATTACACACCTCCCCAGATTTTTAACGGAGCATATTCCACAATTGAACGGCACCCGTTCCCAAAGCAATGGGCACAGAAAAATTCAATGTCTCCCTTTGCCTATAAATTTTTTCTCGTTTCCATGCCCGGATAAACATCCGCCCTCCTGCAATGGCGGCGCCGGCAAAAAATGAAGCAGCAATGATTGACACCGCATCTTCCGGAAAAATGAATGCCAGCATTCCAAGCAGCTTAATATCTCCGGCTCCCAGCCCTTTAATGGCAAATAGAAAAAATAAAACGGCTGTTACAATGCACATCATTTTTATGCCCTCCAGCAGCCGTGAGGTTCCTCCTTCTACACAGCCACAGACAAAACCTGCTGCCAGTCCCAGGCAAATTAAGCGGTTTTCGATTTTTCCGGTTTTTAAATCCGTATAAACTGCCCTTATAAGCAGCAGTGCCGTAATACCCAGCTGTATCCACTTAAGCACTTTGTTTCCCCCTTTCTTGTTTATTTTTTGCCATTATAGTGTCTGGATTTTTTCCTGTCTACGATTTTGAACAAGATATCAGAATAAATTTTCCAGGTTCAAAAAGCCTGTATTTTCATGAATTTTCCAGCGGGATTTTTTATTTTTTCATTCAATTTTTCTAATAAGCATACATAAATTTGAACCCATATTTAAGATTATTAACTTTATTTAATTTTTCTGAAATATGAATATATTTCCAAATCCTGTCCTATAATGAAATATAAGACCAGGTAATTGCGAAACTCTCTATTTTACACAACGTGCGGTTTCAAAAACTGAGTTTCGCAATCGCCTAAATTATCTGGACATATGAAAGGAGCTCCTATGCATATAAGATTATTTACCCCCCGTACAAAATCCCCACACAAAAAAAAGAATCCATCATCACAACACAGTGTGATGACAGATTCCTGTCTCCTTGAGGACCTTGGCAATGCCAAAAAAGACATTGACACGATTCTCCTGCATTTAAATTATCAAACAGACCCTGACCTGATTGATTCCTACACATACCAGCTAAAGGGAGCCTATCTCCGCTACAAATTTCTCCTGCGGGAAATCCAGAAAGCTGCCAGTATATAAAACCGCTTAAAAGCTTCCGCTAAGCATATGTAAGCTTTTACTCTTCCACGTCCACATATTTATTAAGGGTCTCCACTACATCATTTAAGTTATATGGCTTAGCAATATAATCATCCAGCTTTGCCTCTAAGATACGTTCCTTATCCCCGAACATTGCCCGCGCCGTGACAGCTATAATCGGAAGACGTTTTCTCTTTTCCTGACGCTCAATGGCGCGAATTTCCTGGGTAGCTGCAAGACCATCCATTACCGGCATCTGCACGTCAAATAACGCTGCCTGGTATTCCTTCTGCCGGAACAGCTCTACCGCCTTTTCACCATTTTCTGCAATATCATAAGAATAACCTGCCATTCCCAGCAGCTTACCAATTACCTGCTGGTTTACCGGCTCATCCTCTGCCACTAAAATTCTCGCCCTTGAATGACCTGCCAGTGAAAATACTGCCGGGTCCTCCACCTTCATAGCAGTCTCCTCCGGAGCTTCCTGTGCCGGTTTAATCAGCTTCAACGGCACTTCCACAATAAATGTGGAGCCTAATCCCTCTTTACTTTGAACCGTGATATTTCCACCCATCAGCTCCACAATCTGTTTCGTGATGACAAGACCTAAACCAGAGCCTCCGTATTTCCGGGTATCCGATGCATCCACCTGGGAGAACCGGATAAATAATTTATTTCTGTCCTCGTCCGCAATACCAATACCGGAATCTGCGACAGCAATTCTAAGCTTTATCTTATCAAGTACATCATCCATACAGGCAACCTTCACCCTGACGCCGCCGTCATTGGTAAATTTAATTGCATTGGACAACAGACAGTTCAGCACCTGCTGTATCCGCTGTCCGTCTCCTCTTACTAACGCCGGCAGGTTACCGCCAAAGTTACAGTCAAGAGTTAACCCCTTATCTCTTGCCAGAGGAACCTGCGCTGCCACAGTCTCTTCAATCACTGCTTTGATATCAAAATTTTCTTCCCTTAAGTTGTATTTACCTGCCTCCAGCTTGGAAATATCCAGAATATCATTTATCAGACGCAGCAATGTATCTGCACAGTTTTTAGCTGTAGTTAAATTATCCCTGTGGTCTGCCTGTAAATCCTCTGCCATCAGGGTTAACTGAAGCATTCCCAGAATCCCATTAATCGGTGTTCTGATTTCATGGGACATATTTGCAAGAAACTCTGACTGTGTCTTATACGCCGCATTGGCATCCTTTATAGCCGCAGACAGCTTATTTTCTGTTTCCTTCTGCTCTGTAATATCAATAACCACCATATTGATATAATCGCTCTCTGACTTATACATAACCGTATTGAAAACCTTGTTAAGCTTTTCCATCGTGATTTCCACGGTGAGCAGCTCGCCTAACTTTGTACCGGAATTATTATAAGCCTCAAACCATGCATTGATATCCTGTAACACCTCAACACGGCTCTCTGAAATGACCTTCCCATAATAATCCGAAGGGTCAAGCTCAAACATACGGGCAAAGGTCTCGTTTGCATCTGTAATGCGGTAACCCATATTTCTTCTTGTCTGGGTATCCCTTAAAATCTGTGCCTGGGCAAATCCTACCGGCAGGTTTAAGAATAATTTCTTATACTTATCACTTTTCACCGTGGATACCCGCTCCTCGTCCGCAGCAAACTTAAACATGGCGGCTCCGATAACCATTGCCATTGCAATAATGATAACGGATATCACAATCATGGCTCCTTTTATATCTCCGGCTGAACCCATACCCATCGCACCGGAAACCATACTGTTGTCCAGTTTGCCAAAAATGATAACATCCCCAACAATTACCACCGCAATCAGAACTACAATCAGTAAAAAATAGATTACTTTTACTCTTGATACTTTCTCACTCTTCTCCATTTGCATTGTCCTCCCTTAACATTTTCCTTTCCTGTTTTTTTCTTTCCCTCTGCTGTCTCTGCAGGCGTTCCACCTTACAAAGCATACAGAAAAATAATATTCCAAATAAAGTGGTGATAAAGCCCTTTAACAATCCAGGACAGTGATACACCAGCTTTATTGTATAATCACCCTTTTTAAGTCTCGCACCCAGAAAGCCCTCCAGCACTACACAGGTTTCCACCTTTTCCCCATTAACATAAAGGGTCCAGCCTTCATCATACGGAATCGAGGTCATAAACACCCCATCCTTCTGCGGCGATATGGTTCCCTCTATCTTTGTGTCACTATATTCTGTGACTCTCATTCCCTGATTTGACAGTATCTGATAAAATGCCTGGAACTGCTCCTCCACATACTCCATCGGATAACAGTAAATCGTGCCGCTTAAATCTTCCCCATCATTAAAGATAAACTGGATATCAACCAGCTGTCCGGCCTTTACCTCACCTACCCGGAAAATCTGCCCCTGGTAACGGTCAAATGCCACCTCATTGCCATCAATCAGCAATGCTATTTTATGGACATTGCTCCCCCGGCAGTTGATATATAAATCCATATCATAGGGTATGGTATAAATCATGTCTGCCTTTGCACTGGCATTTGCCTTGCTGTAATCTGCATTATATTCATCCTTTAGCGTAACATCCACATTGGTTCCATATGTGGTCACCTGCATATCCTCCGTGATAGAAGAGAAGACAGGTTCAATTCCGGTCAATGCTCCACAGAGTTCATTCTGTACGGTAAAAGGACCATTATCTCCCGTATCAAATGTCAGGATATCCTCATTTACCATGTATCCTATCGGTAATGCATAGGGATTCTGATATACGGAAATGTGCTCCTCATCCGCAAAATGATTCATATCTACGTTAACAAAATCTCCATCCCTTGTATATACATATTTTACACCAAGCAGGGCATTGGTAACCGGTGTCGCCCCATAATAAAGATATTCATTTGCCCCCGTATAAAAGCCTAATTCTCCCATGATGTCTACCAGTTCACCGCGGACAGTAGAGCCAAAAATTCCCACGCTTTTTAAATTATACCAGGTTGCCTCATCTACTAAAAGCGGCTCCAATATATCGGAACGGTAAAAATCCGTATTTCCCTCTTCTACTTTATCCTTCAGCTTCTCAAAGGTTTCCGTATCCCCATAATAATATTCCGGCTCAGAGGTTCCCACCTGCTTAAATGCCACAAGCCCGTTAACTGCCATCTCAAGGACTGCCACAAAAATAAGAATATATCTGGCAACCCATTTCCCCTTAGGAAGCTGCAAATAAAGAACAAACAGTACCAGATAAATGGTAAGAAAAATACCAGTAATTATATAGGTTCTGATATCATACGTAACCTCCGCATTATAGTAACAATACACCACAAAAAGCATGCTGACTACATAGGCGGCAATAATCATTGGCAGACGCAGCTTCTTTCTCTTTAAATATACCTCATATGCCATAACCAGCAAAAGAAACAGATATAAAAAAGCAAACCGGTTAGGAATCCCATATTGATTGTGGAATCCGTGCCATATATAGTTAAGCAGCTGGTTATTAAAGCTGATTACAAAAAGCAGGAGCAGTAAACCGTATTTTACCTTTTTCTCCAGGGAAATGTCCTTTACAAAAAAGAACATAAATGCCAGAAGAATTGTAAAAATTCCACAGTACAGATTGGTTCCGGCATCTCCCACCTGATTTGTCATCACCTCGGAACAAAATAAATGTGACCGGAGTGTATCAGCAAAGGAGCCATAAAATTCCCATTCCGGCAGCTCAAATTCAGCAGATGCGGTTGTCATGATTCCCATATAAGCCGGCACCAGCACCACTGCTCCCAGGGCTGCCGCTATTAAAGAGGAAACCGCAAAACGGATACCCTTTTCAATCAAGTCCTTAAAGCTCCGGAAAGAAAATGTAAAGAACCATAATACCAAAAAAATGCATATCATAAAGCTGATATAATAATTACAGATAAAGCTGTAAAGCAATGCCAGAATATACATCCTGCTATCTTTTTTTGTAAACATTTTTTCTATGCCCAGAATAATGATTGGAAAAATGAAAATACAGTCTAACCACATCAGATTCCAGTAATATCCAACCACAAAGCTGCTGAATGCATAAAATAATGAAAATACAACAATTGCCGGGTTCTTTACAGGCTTACGTCCTGCATGCATTAAAAAATATGCAAAGCAGAGACTTGCCAATATTATCTTTACAGAAATAATTATATTCAGCGCCATAGGCAGATGGCTTTTGGAGCAGAGTATAATAATTAAATTAAGCGGACTGGAGAGGTAGTAAGACCACAGGGATATAAAATTATTGCCCAGCCCCACATCAAAGCTATACTGTAAGCTGTCAAGATGCTGCAGCTTTTCCTGGTACTCCGAAAAAAACGGCAGGTACTGGTGTACACCATCCACTACCACCAGACATTTACCCCCAAAAGGACCTACTTCACCGATATACCACGCTCCAATCATCATAATTAACGCAATTCCAAAGGTAACTGTATATACGTATTTGTCTTTTAAAAAATCCCAAACTTTTTTCTGCCTCATTTTAATAGTCCATTCTATATTCAAAACTTATTTTTTCATGTCAGCTCTCTGGCATCCATCATGCGGATAACTCTGTCATATTCAAGAGTACCACCAAAAATATCCAGTGCACTTCCAATGGTTATATTCAGTTTTCCCCTGCCCAGTATCCGGATTGTTTCAATATCCTCGTAGGAGCCAACCCCTCCGGCATAGGTAATCGGAATACTGGCAAATTCGGAAAGCATTTGGACAAGCTCCCGCTCCACACCGTTTGCCTTTCCCTCCACATCCACTGCATGAATCAGAAATTCATCTGCATACTCCTGAAGCCTCTCAATTGTCTCCTTTGACACTGCTTCTTCTGTAAACTTCTGCCAGCGGTCCGTTACAATATAATATTGTCCCTCCCGCCTTCTACAGCTTAAGTCAAGCACTAAATGCTCTCTGCCCACTGCCTTGCACAGCTCCTTTATCCGGTTATAATCCACCCTGCCATCCCGGAACACATAGGATGTGACAATTACATGGCTTGCTCCCATATCAAGAAAGCCTTCTGCATTCTCTGCGGTAACGCCTCCGCCTAACTGTAACCCACCGGGATATTCTGCAAGCGCCAGCTTTGCCTCCCGTACATCCTCTTCATAATAGGGAGTCCCTGCCTTATTGAGCAGTATGATATGACCACCTTGTATATGGCTGTCCTTATATAATTTCGCATAAAAGGAAGCATCCTGCTCTGATACAAAATTCTCCTCTGCCTGATTACCGGCATCTAACAATGAGCCCCCCACAATCTGTTTTACTTTTCCATTATGTATGTCAATACAGGGTCTGAACTCCATAACCGTCTCCATTCATAATCTGTATATTTTATCTGTTGCAAACCACAGCAGAAGCAATATCTGCATAAACCAGTAATTAGTACCATAGTACCATATTTCCTTAGTAAATACAATCAAAAAGAACCAGACAAAACGCCTGATTCTTATTTTTTAATTTTTCCCAATCGGAAGCAAAATATTCCTGTTATTACCGGCACCTGTCTTTCTTTGTGAAATCCCTGTTCAGCTCTCTTTTTACTGTGTTCATCCGTTTCTCAAATTGCACAATTGCAGGATATTGCCGCTTGACTGCATATAGCTTTCCGCTAAATTGACAATTCAGATTTTTCATAAACCACACATCCCGGATATTCTTGTTACTATACTATGCCTCCTTTGCCGGAATGTGAACTTAAATATTCTGTACTATTTCCATCCTGCAGATGGCATTTCCTTTTTCCACAAACCGGGTCTCATACTCTGTCATAATATTGCCCGCCACATATTCTGAATGATGCAGGTCATAGGTGTAATTGAGAAGAATCCAATGGGAAGCCTCCCTTACCTGCTCCAGTGAAAAATCAAAGAGGTCCCTGTTATCCGTTTTAAAAATTACATGCCCTTCTCTGTCAAGGATTTTTTCATAACGCTCTAAAAACTGCAGCGAAGTAAGCCTTCTCTTTGCATGGCGGTCCTTCGGCCATGGGTCTGAAAAATTCAGATATATCCTTCCCACTTCCCCCGCTGCGAAGACATCTGCAATATTCTCCGCATCCATCCGGATGAAAAAGAGATTCGGCAAATCCTTTTCCTCCTGCTTTTCTATGGCTCTGACTAATACAGAAGAATATTTTTCAATACCTATATAATTAATGTCCGGATTCTCCTCTGCCAGGGTCATAATAAACTGTCCCTTTCCCATACCAATTTCAATATGAACAGGATTCTCGTTTCCAAATACCGTACTCCACTTCCCCTTATATTCCGTCTCATTTTTTATCGTAAAACGGCTCTCAGCAATCGTATCTCTGGAGCCTGGTACATTCCGCAACCGCATTATAACGTCCTCTCTTCCTGTTAAAATACACAATTCGTCTTTTTGACCGTCTTGCTTTTTTGAGTATATACTACCTTCTGTTGAAAATCAATTTAAATATGATTCTGCATTTCGTGAAAGCCTTTTTCATGTTATACTTATTATCAGAGACCACATATACCATTTAACATAACCGTCTTTGATACTTATTTACGGAGGAAAGGTAGTTTTTTATGAATTTTTCTGATGAAAGTAATAAAAATTTTACAGACTTTTCTGCTCTTTATGAAAAACAGCTTCAGTCGGTTTCACTGCCTGCCAAATTAGCCGGAAGTTTTACATTAAAAAATTGTCTGAAGCACTCCGGGCACAGGGAAATATACCTTTTGGCAGATAAAACAGGAACCCTGTATATCCTGAAAAAAACGTCCGGAAAACAGCTTCCCCAGTTAAAACAGGAGCAGCATATTTTTGAGATATTAAAGGACATAAAAGACCTGGCAATTCCCCGGTATATTGATTGCTGGGAAGAGCAGGGCTGCTGTTATCTTCTACGAACCTACATTGAAGGATGCTCCCTGTCCGACTATTTTAACCACCGTCTATATCTGTCCGATATGGAAATTATCCACTACATGCTCGCCATTTGTGACTTGATTTCCACACTGCACCACCAGCATCCGCCGATTATCCACCGGGATATCAAGCCGGAAAATTTTATTATCCAGAAGGGTACTGGTATTTTGTATCTTGTAGACTTTGACACCGCAAGGGTTTATACACCGGATAAATCCAGAGATACTATGCTGGTTGGTACTCCCTCCCATGCTGCACCGGAACAGTTTGGATTTTCGCAAAGTGATGTCCGGACAGACATTTATGCCCTGGGGAAAACCCTGCTATATTTAACCTATGGCAATACGGAAATAACGGATTTAAAATCCTCTTCCATAGCAAAACCGTTCCAAAAAATGATTACACATTGTACTGACTTTACGCCGGACAAGCGGTATTCCGATATAAACCAGCTTATCCGTTCCTTAAAGCACTACCAAAGGCATTTGAATTTTTCCAGGTCCTATGCCCGCCAGATGGGAACCTCTATTCTTTTGCTGGCATTTGGAATTTTCCTTGGGTATATAACTGGCTCCATACAGGGGAAACAAAATCTGACTGATTATATTGACACAGACAACAATATAAATACCAGCAGCCAGGAGGACAACAATCCGGCTGATACAACGGATTTGAACAAAGCAGACAATGCTTCCACTGAAAACAGCACTTCCTCTGAAAACGATACGGAACAGACAAAAAATGATTCCCCTGACGAAACCACCTCTGTAAAATCCCCTGTAGAGGTCTCTCTGCTTGAACAGTCCGGTGTCCTGGAATGTGACCTTTTACAATTTCAGGATATGGTAAATCAGATTATTCTTGATTATTACAAAAGTGACCCGGATGCAATGGTAAAGGACTACGAAATATTAACCAATGCCCTTTATCAGGATGAGGCTTTGAACCAGATAACCGGTACCGACTATGGGGACTTTGACGAAGCACCTGACAGTATCTTTCAGGCTCCGATTGTACGGATTCGAGACCTCCTCGCCTATCGGAATCAGATTCTAAAACGATATCAGGGCTCCTACGACAGCTACAAGGATGCTATTTTCACGAGCATGAATGGCTATCTCGACTCACAGACTGCAAATACAGAATGCGCTCTTTATCTATATGCCACCTCATCCGATGAAGAGGCTGTTGATAATTATTATCAACATGCATTGGCCGATGTTTTATGTAGCCTTATAAATTCCTTTAATATGGTAGATGAAGCGGAAGATACACAGCCTGATTAATAAAATCAACCATGCCTGCAATTTTTAACACCAAAGAAGCCGGTTCCCATGAACCGGCTTCTTATCGTCTTAACCTGTAAATAACGACAGTATCTTATTTCTTAATCTTCACCTTAGAGCCAACGCCCTTTGCCTTCAAGATTTTCTTATAGCTTGTGAGCTTCTTCTTTGGCACCTTGATGGTTGCTTTTGCATGAATCCCCTTAAATGCCTTACTTCCCACCTTCTTGCTTGTCAGCTTGGTGGTTTTGATGGTGATAGTCTTTAATTTCTTACAGCCATAAAATGCCTGCTTACCAATCTTACTTACCTTTGCTGGGATGGTAATCTTTGTAAGAGCTGTACACTTATAAAATGCCTTGTCACCAATGGTAGTAATATTTGCTCCCATGCTGACTGTTTTTAACTTAGTGCAGCCGGAAAATGCATTTACACCAATCGTCTTTACATCCTTGCCAATGGTTACCTTGGAAAGCTTCTTACAGCCAGAAAACGCTTTTTTACCAATTGAGGTCACATTAGACGAAATGCTCACCGTTGTAAGCTTGCTGCTTCCGGAAAATGCGTTGTCTGCTATGGCAGTTACCTTGTATGCTGTACCATCGATTGTAACGGTAGAAGGAACCGTAACCTTTGCTGCTTTCTTATCACTACCGGTATAGGTAACGGTCTTTTTGTTATCTGCCACACTGGTAATCTTATAGCTGCTTCCATTAACGGTTGCGGTATCCCCGGTTTTTGCAGGATTTTCGGTCTTTGGATTGTCTGGTACCTTTGGAGCTGCCTTTACCGTAATTGCCTGTTTTACAGTGTATTTTCCATATGTAACCGTAATCTCCTTATCGGTTTCCTTTAAGGCTGCGGTTGGTACCGTGTAGTCTGTAATTTTCTCTGTACTTCCGTCAGAATACACTAATTCCACTACCATTCCTGTCTTATCAAACTTCTCGCCTGCTATATAGGCTGTCTTTTTTGGCGCAGTCGTAATCTTAATACCGGTTGGGGCTTTTACTGTAATCCCCTGTTTTGCGCTAAAGTCCTTATATGCCACCTCAATTTCTGTATCGGCTTTCGTCAGGGCTGCGGTTGGTACCGTGTAACTTGTAATCTTCTGGGTATTTCCGTCAGAATACACTAATTCCACTACCATTCCCGTCTTGTCAAACTTCTCTCCCTCCTTATAGGATGTCTTGTTTGGTGCTGTTGTAATCTTTATCCCCGTTGGCTCGCCCTCACAGGTATCCTCACACCAGTAAGACTGCTCCGGATTCCAGTCCCCCGGATTGCCATCCAAATAAGTAAATGTTCCAACTGCCTTTAAGTCAAAGCCCAGCTTTGCATCCTCTGTAATCGTCACTTCCGCAGTACCTTTTATCGCCTCTGATGCATTGAGCGCTTTTCCATTTACTTTTACATAAACCTCATCATCATAGGTATTCTCTGTCATAATCTGATAGCTAAAATCTGCCCAGTCATCCTGCTTGTTCGGGATAATATAGAAGGTCTTTCCTTTTTTCCTCTCATATGTCATTTCCCTTATAAAGCCTTCCTCTGTCATCTCATCCGTTTCATAAAATCCGATTCGCGGATAATCCACATGAACCGTAATGGAGGAATCCTGATACATCAATGTGTAATCCCCCACTGCATAGAAACAGAATTCAATCAGCTCGTTATTTTCCGGATGCGCAGAATACGTCACCTGCTCTTTTGTGGCAGCAGTCCCCTCATATTGAACAGAAATATCCTCTGCTGATACAACAGCAGGGTCTTCTCCTTCATTTTCCACATATCCAAGATACATAATCATTCCATTTAAATCTGCTGAAATTTCTTTTGCAAATTCTGCCTCAGGGTTGACAGAAGGAACATCCCCATCCCAGTCAATCCAGTCCTTTGCCACCAGACCTTCCTTTTTTTCTATGTAATTTATATCAACACCTCTGCCTAGCGGGTAGGCTTCCTCTGCAAAGACATTTTCACCTTCTTCATTTTCATATACATCCGTTTTCTGTACCTCTGCCTCAAACCCGAAACTTTCCTGTTTATTAATACTTATTTCGTACACATAATCAGCTGCTTCAAGACAATCCTCAGGTGAATCTAAGGAAGGCAGGTCAGCCGGTGCAGTAATCGTCACATATTCCGAAATATCAGCTGCTTCCTCTCCATTAATACGGTATACAATATTTTCTAAATCCAGCTTTGCGTATTCACATCGATGGAGAATCATATAAAACGTGTTATTTCCATCCTGTTTATAATCAAAATTATAGTCACGAATCAGCGTATCGGCGGACTTCTCAGCTGATGTATAAAATCCCACCTCCGGGTAGCCTACATGAAGGGTAATGCTCTTATCTGCTGTCCCGCTGCCTTTATATGTTATTGTATAATCTCCTGTTTCCTGAAATGAAAAATCAAGAAAATCACCATTTTGTTCATTTGGTTCACAGGAAACAGCATCTCCCGCCTCTTCTCCATTTAATGTAATGGAAATATCCTCTTTTGTTACCTTTTTCTCCTCACCTGCCTCTAAGTATGCAAGATACATTGTATACCCAATAAGGTCAGGCCAACCCTCTTTTGTAAACTCTGCATTTTCATTCAGATAAGGTACTCCGTCTTCCGTCCAGTCAATCCAGTCCTTTGCAACCAGACCTTCTGTATTTTCTTCTGCATTTGCCGGTATTCCGGTAAACAGGCTTGCCACCATGCAAATGACAAGAAGAAATGCAGCACTCCTCTGTTTCTTCTTTGTTCTCATTTAAACTCCTCCTTTTCCGTTTTAACTTCCCCTTACTGTATGTCAGGGTGAAATTAATTCTAACAGAAACCATTCTTTGTTTGGTGGGCTGTACTGCCCACTATTACAGAATTGTGCTGCATTTTCTGCCTATTTTCTTTTATATTTTTAAAAATGGGCAAGATTGCCCACCAAAATTAGAGTTTACATGATAAAATATTATTGATATATGTTATGATTACTTATGGGATGAGGTATTTATGAAATCAACAGATGAGTTATTAAATTTACTACAAAACTTAGATATAGAAGAATTTAAAAAAGAAGATTCTTTTCAAAATATTAATATCTCCGAATATCTGAATGAATTATTGCAGACACAGGGTCTTTCGCCAAGAGATATTATAATCAAACTGAACATGGAGCGCTCCTATGCATACCAGATATTGAAGGGACGGCGGAATCCAACAAGGAATTTTCTGATACGAATCGCATTGCTATGCCAATTAACAGTAGAGGAAACACAGAAGCTGCTTACGGCTGGCAACCGCCCCATTCTATATCCCCGCAACCGGTTTGATGCCGCTGTACTGTACTGTATTCAGCACAAGCTAAATGAAGAAGAATTAAACGAATTATTACTGGATATTGGAGAGGAAATGTTAAGTTAATTTATTTCCTCTTTTTCTTTTCCAGATTATCCAGATAATGCATTTTACCATTTTCCCTATCAGGGCTTGTCTTTGGCTTTTCTCCCATCTGCTCAAACATGGCACCTTTTAATTGTCCCGCCAGTTCCTTGGTACATCCGTAACAATACCTTCCAAAACGCAGAGAGCAGCCGCATCTTTCACACTTTATGTAAAATTTACTTCCCTCCGGTATTTCCAGTCTTCCGTTTCTTAAAAATAAATTCACGATTTCCAGCGCAACACCTGTATCTTCAGAAATAATACTGGCAGGAGTCGGACCGTTTTCATCCAGGTATCGCTTTATTTTTCCAAAATCATCTAACTCCGCTGCACCGCAATCCTCACAAACATATTCACCACTGTTCTGATAAAATAGCTTTCCTCCGCATTTTTTACAAAATATAGGGCGTCTGTCCATAACTAATTTTTCAACATCGTTCATATTTCATCCTCCCTCCATTACCAGATATATATAAGCTATCCATTGGAATAGTCTTTCTCAATGCAAATAATATTTTATCATATCTTCACAAAAAACAAAACTATATTAAAAACTTTATTTTATCTATTATGCTCCCGCCTTCGGAAAGGTTGACACTTATTCCCAGATATAATAAAATAGTTATAATTATGTTTATTTATCAAAGGAGTATCTTGCAGATGAAAAAAACGTTTGCCGTTCTGTTCGCCCTTTTGTTTTTATTTACATTTTCCCTGCCTGCTTACGCAACGGAAAACACAGAGGCAACCACAGAACATCCTGAAACAACTGAATACCCGGATGAGCCCTCCAGAGAACCTGACCTTGTGGCAAATGCCGCCATTGTAATGGATGCTTCAACGGGTCAGATATTATATGAAAAAAATGCACATGAAAAAAAATATCCTGCAAGTATAACGAAAATTATTACCACTATTATTGCTTTAGAGCATAATGTTGACTTTAACGATATTGTTACGATGTCCGAAAATTCCATCTGGGATGTGGAGCGTGACAGCACCCTGATTGGATTGGATGTAGGAGAAAAGGTTACGGTCAAAGACCTGATTTATGCAACTATGGTTAAATCAGCGAATGAATGTGCCTATGCCCTGGCAGAATATGTCTCCGGGGATAAAGAATCCTTTGCCAAGCTGATGAACGAAAAAGCTTCTGATATTGGATGTGAAGATACTCATTTTGTTACCCCAAATGGTCTCCATGATGAGCATCATTACACCACAGCCTATGACATGGCACTTATTACAAAATATGCGTTACAAAATGATACCTTCCGTGAAATTGCAGGCACCTTGTCCTATACGGTTCCTGCAACCAACTTAACCGATGAGACGAGACCTTTATGGAACGGCAATAAAATGATTAATCCGGCTGAACCTTATTACTATGAATACTGTGAGGGTGGTAAAACAGGTTATACTTCTAATGCCAACAACACACTTGTCACCTTCTCCAAAAAGGATGGTCTTGAACTGATTTGTGTTATTATGGACTGCGATGGTGCAAAATATAGCTATACAGATTCCAGGGCTCTCTATAATTACTGTTACAATAATTATACTTATTTCTATCCCCTGTCGGATTTTTCCTTCGAGTCAGATGAAGAAAGCGAAGAAGAAAGCAACACAATTTTAAATAATTACTACTCCAGTCTGAACCATGAAATGGTGGATTTAACTGTGGATAAAACATATTCCTTACTGATAAGCAAATCGGTGGATACCACTAAGATTGAACAGGAGGTTGTACTGTTTGACAGTGCACAGGACAATGCATTAGGAGAAATCAGATTTTCTTATGATGGGGAACAAATTGGCTGTACTCCTATCACAAGTACCTCTCCTCTGCTATCCTCTACCATGTCCCAGGAAACACCGGAAAATAAAACCACTACATGGAAACAGGTTAAAGGAGTTTTATTTAAAATTTTGATTGTGATTGCCGCACTTGTAATCATATTGATAATTTATCTTCTTTTTGCCGCTATTGTAAGAAATTTACGGCGCAGCCGCAGAAAAAACAGATACAGAAGAAGACGGAAAAAACGGGATGATGATTATTACTTTTAGCGAATGAGAAAGGATAAATATGCCAAAGGATGAAACCAACCCACTTAACATTATAGAGGAAGCCAATTCCAAAACTTTGGATTACTTCAACAAAACCTATGTAAATAATCTGGAACTGGTGCAAAATCTGAAAACAGAGCTGTTTGAGCTGGAGGTACAGATTGAAACCCTGGAGAAAACCAGGGATTTATATACTTATCACGTTGATAACCGCCGTAATGTATTTTCTCCTCTTGCCGGAGAAAATGATTCGACTACAACAAAGGGACATCAGATTGAGCTGCAAATTAAGGATTTGGAGGATGCAAAGGAACGTCTGGAAAAACGTATTTCGGATTTGGAACAGGATATTACCTTTTATAAGGAACAGGTAAGCATGCTGTCCAAAGCCAATAAATGTATTCATACTGTTCTAATTGGAAGCAGTCATGATGAAGAATCCCGCTCTTCTGATTATGACGACGGCATTGAATTTATTGAAACAGAAGACACGGAAGCCAAGGCAACCCATCCCTATACCATGCTTATGCTGGAGGATTATGAAAATTACCAGCAGGCTGTCAGTCTTGACCAGAACATCAAGCAGGAGCTGATTTCCAACCTGAATAAATTAGATGTGTTAAAATGGCTGCTCCACTCTGACATTGGAAGGGCAAAGGTTACTCTGGATGAGCTTCACACATCCCAGCAGTCCATTCTAAATTCCCTGGAGGATGTGCTGGAGCATTTAAACTATAATATTGATACCAAACAGCCAATATGGGACCAGGTGGACAAGCTGATTGCAGGCTACCAAAGGGAGCATCCGGAATGTATGATTGACTCCTCCTGTGACTGCACAGAACACGAGTTAAATCTTCCGCCGGTAATAACCATTCGCTTAATCAAGATGCTACGTGAAGTATTTGACAATATTTTCAAGCATTCCAATGCCAACCGGGTAACCTCCAAAATATTTATCAGCAGTCGGTTAATTGACGTCTATGTCAACGATAACGGTGTAGGTATCCCGGAGGATTATTTAGAGCGTTCCAGCTGGAGTTCAGGACTTCACAAATTACATGAGATTATTTACCAGTTAGATGGAAAATTACAGATTCAGGGAGATTTGATTTCCGGAACTAACGTACGTTTTTCATTTCCTATTAAAAAATAAAACATATACCAGATTTAATAAAACCAGGAGGCTATTTTTATTATGAAAGAACAGGTTATTGAGCTGATTGCTTCAGCCGCAGATTTAGATAAGGAAACCGTTGCAGGAATTTTGGAAATTCCGCCAAGGGCAGACATGGGAGATTATGCATTTCCATGCTTTCAGCTGGCAAAATCCCTGCACAAGGCGCCGCCGTTAATTGCTGCCGATATTGCAGAAAAAATAACTAAGACAGAAATTATTGATAAGTTAGAGGTTAAAGGCGCTTATCTCAATTTCTTTTTAAAAAAGGATATGCTTGTAAAAAACATGGTGGAAAATGCCAGTGTTCCTGATTTCGGCGCATCCACTCTTGGCAATGGAAAAACTATCTGTATTGATTACTCCTCTCCAAATGTGGCAAAGAATTTTCACGTGGGACATCTCCGGACAACAATTATTGGTAATTCCCTTTACAAAATTTACAGCAAATTGGGATACCAGGTAGAGCGTATCAATCACTTAGGCGACTGGGGCACACAATTCGGAAAGCTGATTGTTGCCTATAAGGCATGGGGAAATAAGGAAGCTGTTGAAAAGGATGGGGTTGCAGAGCTTATGCGGCTCTATGTGAAATTCCATGAGGAAGCAGAAAAGGATGATTCCCTGAATGACCAGGCAAGAGACTGGTTTACACAGATGGAAAAAGGAAATGAAGAAGCCCTGTCCATCTGGCAATGGTTTGTGGATATCAGCCTAGAGGAATATAAGAGAACCTATGAGTTACTGGGTATGGAATTTGACCACTATCTCGGTGAAAGCTTTTACCGTGACAAAACCGCGGATGTGGTAAAACGGCTGCAGGATGCAAATCTGTTACAGGAAAGCCAGGGTGCCCAGATTGTTGATTTAGAGGAATACAATATGGCGCCATGCCTGATTATGAAAAAGGATGGCAGCTCTATCTATGCAACCAGGGATTTGGCTGCTATATTCTATCGTAAGGCTACCTGGAATTTTGACAAATGTCTCTATGTAACCGGTCAGGAGCAGAAGCTTCACTTTGCCCAGGTATTCAAGGTAGTAGAGCTTCTTGGAAATGAATGGGCGAAGGACAGTCTGGTTCACATTCCTTATGGACTGGTCAGCTTAGAGGGCGCCAAGCTCTCCACGCGAAGCGGTAATATTATCTATGCAGAAGATATTTTATTAGAGGCAATTGATAAGGTAAAGCAGATTATCCTGACAAAAAATCCCGACTTAGAGAACAAGGACGAAACTGCCAAAATGGTAGGAGTTGGCGCAATTATTTTTCATGATTTATATAATCAGAGAATCAAGGATGTTTCCTTTAAATGGGACAAGGTTTTAAACTTTGACGGTGAGACAGGTCCCTATGTACAGTACACCTATTGTCGTTGTGCCAGCATTCTCCGCTCCGTTTCCTATGATGAAAATGCGGCAATTGATTATAACCAGCTGCTGGATGAAGAAGCCATTGCACTGTTAAAGGAAATTAACCGGTTTCCTCAGGTAGTTCTGGATGCTGCAGAAAAATATGAACCATCTGTAGTTGCCCGTTTTGCCATGGATGTTGCGCAGGCTTTCTCCCGTTTCTATAACGCATGCCGCGTTAATGTTGAGGATGACAATATCCGTAACGCAAGAGTAAAACTGGTATCCCTAACAAAAACTACTTTACGGGATGCTCTTGATTTACTTGGCATCAGCTGTCCGGAACAGATGTAGCAATGTAGAAATTTAACTGTGGTTAAATTTTAAAAGAGTATAAAATTACAGGGAGGTCTCTATGCTTCTTATTAAAAATGGTTATATTTTAGACCCAAAATCCCGGCGTCAGGGAGTTTATGACATATTAATTGAAGATAATCTGTCTCTTATACACATCTGACGCT
>UQXF01000055.1 GCA_900544905.1 uncultured Clostridium sp. | reverse complement strand
AGATGACGTCGAGTCTCGTGGGCTCGGAGATGTGTATAAGAGACAGATATATGAGTGTGGGATACAGCTTGTGGACATGATATATTTGCAGAAAGAGCTGTGAAGGGGAGAGAACATGGATTTTAAAAATGCCACAAAAGAGGATATAGAAGAAATTACAAAGTTATACCAGGCTGCCATTGGCAGTCCGGGATGCACATGGTCGATGGACTATCCGAATGAAGAAATCACACAGGGTGACTTGGAAAGAAATGCGTTATTTTGTCTGAAAAATGATGCCGGTGAAATTATCGGCGCGGTTTCCGTTGATGATGATAAGGTGGTTGAGGAATTGTCCTGCTGGACGGCTGATTTACAACCGGGAGCAGAGCTTGCCCGTCTGGTGGTAAAAGCTGAATATCAGAACCGGGGAATCGCAAGGCAGTTATTGGTATATGCCATGCAGGAGCTTGTAAAACAGGGATATAAAAGTGTTCATTTTTTGGTGAGCAAAACCAATGAGAGAGCACTGCGTTCTTATGCAAAGCTGGATTTTGAAAATTGTGGTGAGGCAGATTTATTTGGCGAGCAATGGTGGTGTTATGAGAAGGAGCTATCTAATATTTAAATACCTTTACTGTCCCATTTTCAGGACATCTTATATGATACAATTGAAATATCTTAAAAGTCTGCAAAGGGGGAGCCTTTTATGAGTAATAAGAAGCGCAATCTTATTCTTGTTTTTTCATTTATTATAGTTCATAATAAGTAAATAGAATCGTACAGTATATAGGTAATTGCGAAACTCTTTATTTCAAAATGTGAGTTGTGCAAATGTAACAAATTTATGTTTGTAGGACATTTGAGAACGTCAGTGGTTAGCGAGGTGTTTTCGAGCTTAGCACTGCTACGTTCTCAACTAAGTGCAAACGGTCCGAAAAACATATTTGTTACATTTGTACAACGCAGGCTTTCAAAAAATGAGTTTCGCAATCGCCTAGTACAGTATAGTGCGAAAGGAGTAACATATGAACTGGTGGAACCATTTGAAAACAATTAATCATCATAAATGGCTGGTTATGCAGTCCTGTTTCCGGCTTGGAATGATTAAACAGGGACTGCTTCATGATTTATCCAAGTACAGTCCTACGGAATTCATGGTGGGAGTAAAATATTACCAGGGCAACCGGAGTCCCAACAATGCAGAGCGTGAAGACAAGGGGTACACCTCCGCATGGTTACATCACAAAGGACGCAATAAGCATCATTTGGAATATTGGCTGGATTATGACTTGGAAAATGGCGGCATTACCGGAATGCGTATGCCGGTGAAATATGTGGTGGAGATGTTCTGCGACAGGGTGGCAGCCAGTAAGAACTATAATAGGGATACCTATACGGATGATATGCCGCTTGCCTATTATAAGAAAGGAAAAGCAAAATATCTGCTTCATCCGGAGTCTGCAAAGCTATTGGAATGTCTGTTAACAATGCTGGCGGAGAAGGGGGAAGATGAGACCTTTTCCTATATCAAAAATGAGATTTTGACGAAAGAAGTAAGACGGGAGAAAATATAAAACAGCTGTTTTTATGTGACAGAATAGACTGTATTTTACATAGAAATACTTTTTATAAGAGAGTAATACGGAGGAAAATATGAGCTTTACACATTTACACGTGCATACAGAATATAGTTTACTGGATGGTGCGTCCAAGATTAAAGAACTGGTTCATCACACAAAAGAGCTTGGCATGGACAGCATCGCCATTACCGACCACGGTGTGATGTATGGTGTTATTGATTTTTATAAGGCAGCCAAAGCAGAGGGAATCAAGCCGATTATTGGATGTGAGGTTTACGTTGCGCCGGGTTCCCGTTTTGACAGGGAGCTTGGAAAGGGAGATAACCGGTACTATCATCTTGTTTTACTGGCAGAAAATGATAAGGGATATCATAATCTTATGAAGATAGTGTCCAGAGGATTTACAGAGGGTTATTATTATAAGCCGAGAGTAGACCGTGAGGTGTTACAGGAATTTCATGAGGGAGTGATTGCGCTGTCTGCCTGTCTTGCAGGTGAGGTGGCAACGAAGCTGCGGCAGGGATTCTACGAGGAGGCAAAACAGGCGGCTTTGGAGCATCAGGCAATCTTTGGAAAAGATAATTATTTTCTGGAAATGCAGGACCACGGAATTGACGACCAGAAGACCGTCAACCAGGGTTTGATGAGAATGTCCCAGGAGACAGGAATTCCTCTTGTGGCAACCAATGATATTCATTATGTCAGGGAAAGCGACGCCGAGGCGCATGATATTTTACTCTGCATCCAGACTGCAAAAAAGGTGGCAGATGAAGACCGTATGCGCTATGACGGGGGACAGTATTACTTAAAATCTCCGGAGGAGATGGAAGCCCTGTTTCCCTATGCAAAGCAGGCTCTTGAAAATACAGGTAAGATTGCAAAGCGTTGTAATGTGGAGATTGTTTTCGGTGAACAGAAGGTGCCGAAGTACGAGGTGCCGGAGGGCTTTACTTCTTATACGTATCTGCAGGCACTTTGTGAGGAGGGAATACACAGGCGGTATGACCCTGTAACTCAGGAATTGCAGGAACGGCTGGATTATGAATTGTCCACAATACAGAAAATGGGCTATGTGGATTATTTTTTGATTGTATGGGATTTCATTAAATATGCGAAGGATAACGGAATTGCAGTGGGACCCGGACGTGGCTCTGCTGCCGGTTCCATAGTCAGCTATTGTCTGGGAATTACCGATATTGACCCAATCCGGTATAATCTTCTTTTTGAGCGTTTCCTGAATCCCGAGCGTGTATCCATGCCGGATATTGACGTGGATTTCTGCTATGAAAGAAGGCAGGAGGTTATTGATTACGTTGTCCGCAAGTATGGCAAGGAGAAGGTGGTACAGATTGTTACCTTTGGAACCATGGCGGCGCGGATGGTAATCCGTGACGTGGGACGGGCACTGGATATGCCATATGCGGCAGTGGACAGGGTGGCAAAAATGATTCCCATGGGAGCAAACGGTCATAACATAACTATTGATGAGGCAGTTCATATTTCCTCTGACCTTAAGAAGGCGTATGAGGAGGAAGAGGATGTCAGATATCTGATTGATATGTCCAAGAAGTTGGAGGGACTTCCGAGACATGCGTCCATGCATGCGGCAGGTGTGGTGATTGGACAGAAATCCATTGATGAATTTGTGCCCCTGTCCCGTGGCTCAGAGGATGCCATTACGACCCAGTTTACCATGACTACCATTGAGGAGCTGGGACTGCTGAAAATGGATTTTCTTGGACTTAGAACCCTTACTGTGATTCAGGATGCGGTGCGGAATATAAAGCAGAGCAAAGGGATTGATATCGATATTGACCATTTGGATATGGAAGATAAGGAGGTATACGACCTTCTTTGTACCGGACAGACTGATGGTATATTCCAGCTTGAAAGTAACGGTATGAAGAGCTTTATGAAGGAGTTAAAGCCCAGAAATATTGAAGATGTAATTGCGGGTATCTCTCTTTACCGTCCGGGACCGATGGATTTTATCCCGCTTTATATTAAGGGAAAGGAGCATCCGGAGACGATTACCTATGACTGTCCGCAGCTGGAGAAAATTCTTGCACCCACCTATGGCTGTATTGTATACCAGGAACAGGTTATGCAGATTGTAATGGAGCTGGCAGGCTATACCCTTGGACGAAGTGATTTGGTGCGCCGTGCCATGTCAAAGAAAAAGGGAGATGTAATGCAGCGGGAGCGCCAGAATTTTGTCTATGGTAACGAGGAAGAGAATGTTCCGGGCTGTATCAACAGGGGAATTGACGAGAAGACTGCCAATAAGATATTTGATGAAATGATAGATTTTGCAAAGTATGCCTTCAACAAATCCCATGCGGCAGCCTATGCAGTGGTGGCATATCAGACCGCTTATTTAAAATGCCATTATCCGGAGGAATTTATGGCGGCTTTAATCACTTCGGTATTAGACCGTATCGACAAGGTGTCTGAGTATATTGCCCATTGCAGAAAGCTTGGGATTCAGATACTGCCGCCGGATATCAATGAGGGCTACAGCCATTTTTCTGTATCCAACGGAGCAATCCGCTACGGATTGTCTGCGCTGAAGAGTGTGGGAAGACCTGTTATTGAAGCGATTGTGGAAGAACGGGAAAAGAATGGAAGGTACAAGGATTTAAAGGATTTTATCAGCCGGCTTTCCAATAAAGAGGTGAATAAGCGTACCATTGAAAGCTTTATCAAATCCGGAGCACTGGACAGCTTTGATGCCAATCGAAGACAGATGATGATGGTTTATGTGCAGGTGATTGACCAGGTAAATCAGGAAAAGAAAAGTGCCATGACCGGGCAGATGTCTCTGTTGGATTTTCTCGGAGAGGAAGAGAAGAAGGATTTTGACATCTCTTATCCAAAGGTGGCAGAGTATGATAAGGAAGAGCTGCTTGCCTATGAGAAGGAGGTTCTGGGCATTTATGTAAGCGGTCATCCGCTGGAGGATTATCAGGAGCTGATGAGCCGGAACATTGACGCCACTACTCATGACTTTCTGCCAGACCCGGACAGCGGGGAAACCGTTGCAAAGGACCAGGTTTACTATACGATGGGTGGTATGATTTCAGCGAAAACAGTGAAAATGACAAAAAGCAACCAGAATATGGCTTTTATCACACTGGAGGATTTGCTGGGAACCATTGAGGTAGTGGTATTTCCGAAGATGTATGAGCAGTACAGACAATATTTAGAGCAGGATGAAAAGATTTTTGTATATGGAAGAGCATCCATCAGCGAGGATGAGGGAAAGCTTTTGTTAGAAAAAGTAGTGCCGTTTTCCGAAGTTCCGAGGCAGCTTTATCTTCAGTGTGAGAATAAAGAGGATTTTAAGAATAAGCAGGATGCGATTTACGGAATTGTAGATACTTATGCAGGTCGCAGTGAGGTTATTGTGGTTCTGAAGGAAGAAAAACTGATGAAACCATTGGGTACCCAGTTCCGGGTGGATATCTCGGAAGCATCACTGGGGGAATTAAAGAAGCTGCTGGGAGAAGGAAAGGTAGTGACAAAAGAGGGAAAGCTTTCCATGAAGGGATATTCCAGATAGAAGAAGAGGCTTTATATGATAACCAGTACATCAAATAATAAAATTAAAAATTTAACAAAATGCATGAAGAATGCAAGAGAGCGCAGAAGGCAGGATGTATTCATAGTAGAGGGGCTCCGGATGTTTGCAGAAATACCGGAGGAAATGCATGTTGAGACATTTGCAACGGAAGCATTTTATGAGAAGAACAAAGAGTTGTTCTGCAATCTTTCCTGTGAACTGATTGCGGAGCATATCATGGAATCCGTTTCGGATACCAAGACACCTCAGGGAGTTATCAGCATGGTGAAACGGTATCACTATTCCATGGAACAGGTGTGCGGAGGGGAAAATCCGCTTATCATGGCATTGGAGAACATACAGAATCCGGGTAACCTTGGAACGATAATCCGTACCGCAGAGGGTGCCGGAGTAACGGGAATTATTATGAGCCGGGATACAGTGGATATATACAATCCAAAGACCGTGCGGGCAACCATGGGTTCTGTTTTCCGTCTTCCCTTTTGCTATGTGGAGGATTTGAAGGAATATATTGAAGATTTTAATCGCCGGGGCTTTGGAACCTATAGCGCCCATTTGCAGGGAAATAGCTTTTACGACTATGATTACCGCAAACCGACAATTTTTTGCATTGGTAATGAGGGAAATGGTCTTTCCGAAGAGCTTTCTAATGCCACAAACACTAAAATCAGGATACCAATGAGGGGAAAAGTAGAGTCTTTAAATGCCGCAACTGCGTCAACTGTGCTGATGTATGAGGCAATGCGACAGAGAACCACATAATATCGACAAAACTAGTGCTTTTTAGAAGAAAAATCCCCGTTCTATAAATCGACTTTCTGTACTAATATATAGTACATGATAAATGATTTTCAAACAGATACATACAATACCTAGTGTTTGGCATTTATTGTGCAAATAAAACTTTTTAAGGTACATGGAAGGAGAAAAAAGATGACAGAAAAAGCATTGAGTAACAATCAGGCAATAGTGGCAGGAGAGATTATTTCGGAGTTTACATTCAGCCACGAGATTTTTGGCGAGGGATTTTATATGGTGGACTTGCTGGTAAGCAGACTGAGTGACGCTACGGATGTAATTCCTTTGATGGTTTCTGACCGTTTAATTGATGTGCATGAGAGTCATATCGGTGAGCGTATCGAGGCAAAGGGCCAGTTCCGTTCCTACAATAAACATGAGGAGACAAAGAACCGTTTGATTTTATCGCTTTTTGTTAGAGAGTTAAATGTATTGGATGAAGAGGATGAAATGCAGCATCCGAATCAGATTTATTTAGATGGATATATATGTAAGGCTCCAATTTACAGAATGACACCCCTTGGAAGAGAGATTGCAGATGTATTGCTGGCAGTCAACCGTGCTTATGGCAAATCCGATTATATTCCGTG
This sequence comes from uncultured Clostridium sp., assembly GCA_900544905.1. Lineage (GTDB taxonomy): Bacteria > Bacillota > Clostridia > Lachnospirales > Lachnospiraceae > CAG-590. The sequence goes on along the minus strand of UQXF01000055.1, from coordinate 15,757 downwards.
CATCTGCTGGGGCAGAAATGCGAGATTTGCCGGGAAATTAGAGGTTGGAGAGCATGTGGCAATCTGGGGAAGAATCCAGAGCCGTGAATACCAGAAGAAGCTGGACAATGAAGAGGTTGTGAACCGGGTGGCATATGAGGTGTCCGTTAGCAAAATGGAATGCCTGGAATAAAAAATAGATGGATAATTCAAACCTGCAAGGAAATGATTGCATTTTCATCGGGAATATGCTAGGATAATCGTATTTCTTACAACTTTAACATGAGGTGGAAAAATATGGAAAATGTGCACATTATTTACGGTGCAGGCTACGGCAAGACAGCAGCAGCCATGGGGCTGGCGGTGAAGGCAGTAGGAGCAGGTGAAACCGTGACAATTGTACAGTTTTTAAAGGGAACAGACGCAGATTATAGTATCTTAAGTCAATATGATGAAATCAAATTCTTTTCATTTGAAAACAGTCAAAAACCATATGGACAGCTGAGCTTTGAGGAAAGAGAAGAGCAGAGAGCCAAGGCGAAGAACAGTTTTCATTATGCAAAGAAGGTAATCGACACAGGAAGCTCGGATGTAGTAATATTAGACGAGGTGCTTGGCTTACTGGACTATAATATCCTGTTTGCGGAGGATATTGAAGAATTACTTCAGAGCAATAGCAAGGTCAAGTTAATTATAACAGGGAGAAACTGCCCGGATGGAATTAAGAGAAAGGCATCCCTGCTGTCGCATATTGAGGCGAATTGAAGGCAGCAATTACTACTCCTTTGAATAAATGATATATAATAAGGATAAGGTACAGGATAACTGGTATTCTGTGCCTTTTTGTTTGCTAAGCATATTGGAGGGAGGAAAGAGTGTGGCTGGGATTCTTTGTTCTTGACATGGATTCTATATAGTGTTATCATGATAAAAGTTATACAAATTAGACGTTTTCGTCGATGTGTAGAGGCGCGTGTGTCAAGAGTAACAGTTTGGACAGATAAGGCTGGAGGATAGACTGCAAAAGGGGCTCATGCCGAAGAGAGATATTTCCTTATGGATATCTTATCTGGATGTATAGTTAAGAGCTATATGTCTGTCACCGAAAGAAGATGAATTGGTGGAATACAACAATATTGTATGATGCCAGATATCAGGTGGAGTGCTACGGAATGAAGGAAAATTTAGTGACGCTTCGTTGGCACCGCCGGTGAAGCGTCTTTTTTGTTACTTAAAAAAACAGGTATTAGGAAAAGGAGAGAGCATATGTCAATTTTTACAGGTTCAGCAGTAGCATTAGTAACACCGTTTAAGGCAGATGGAGCAGTGGATTACGAGCAGTTAAAAGCATTGGTGGAATACCATGTGGCTCATAAAACAGATGCCATTGTTATATGTGGTACAACTGGTGAGGCTTCCACTATGACAGAGGAAGAGCATATGGAGGTAATCCGCAAGTGTGTGGAGTATGTAGATAAGAGAATCCCGGTTATCGCAGGTACGGGTTCAAATTGTACCGAAACGGCAATTAAGCTTTCAAAAGAGGCAGAAGCTGTTGGAGCAGACGCATTGCTGGTAGTAACTCCATACTATAATAAAGCAACCCAGAATGGACTTATTAAGCATTATACTGCCATTGGAGAGGCAGTGAATATTCCGATTATCATGTATAATGTACCGGGCAGAACAGGCTGCAATATCCAGCCGGCTACAGCAGTGACGCTGGCAAAGAATGTGAAAAATATTGTGGCAATCAAAGAGGCTTCTGGCAACATTTCCCAGGTTGTGAAGCTTGCACAGCTGGCAGATGGCTGTATCGACATCTATTCCGGTAATGATGACCAGGTGGTTCCGTTGTTATCCTTAGGCGGAAAGGGTGTTATTTCCGTGACAGCTAACATCATTCCGGAGGATACCCATGACATGGTTGCTAAATACTTAGAGGGTGATGTTGCGGGCTCTCTGGCATTACAGCTGAAGGCAATTGATTTATGCGATGCGATGTTCTGCGAGGTAAATCCGATTCCGGTTAAGAAGGCAGTGGAGCTTGCAGGTCTGTGCAGCGGATATGTCAGAATGCCGATGACCGAGGCGGAGCCAGCCAGTGTGGAGAAGATTAAGAAAGCAATGACAGAATATGGTATCAAGCTTGTATAAATACAGAAGATAAAAGGAAAACAAAATAGGAGAATGATAAAATGGTTAGAATAGTCATGCATGGCTGTAACGGTCATATGGGACAAGTCATTACGGAACTGGCTGCAAAGGATGAGGCGGTTGAAATTGTGGCAGGAATTGATATTGCAGACAACAGAGAAAACGGATATCCGGTATTTACCAATATTTTTGATTGCGACGTGGAGGCAGATGTAATTATAGATTTTGCGGCAGCAGCGGCAGTGGATAATCTGCTGCGCTTCAGTAAGGAGAGAAACCTTCCTGTAGTTCTTTGCACAACGGGACTGAGTGAGGAACAGATTGCCAGAGTAAAAGAGACCAGCAAAGAGGTTGCGATTCTTAAATCTGCCAATATGTCTCTTGGAATTAATACCCTGTTGAAGCTTTTAAAGGATGCCGCAAAGGTATTTGGCACCGCAGGCTATGACATTGAGGTGGTGGAGCAGCATCATCGATTAAAGAAGGATGCGCCGAGTGGTACTGCCCTCGCTCTTGCAGATTCTGTAAATGAAGCGCTGAACAACGAATATGAGTATGTATACGACAGAAGCCAGAGAAGCGAGGCAAGACCGGATAAGGAGATTGGTATTTCTTCTGTCCGTGGAGGAACAATCGTAGGGGTACATGATGTAATCTTTGCAGGTACAGATGAGGTGATTACCTTTAACCACACGGCTTATTCCAAGTCCGTATTTGCCAAGGGTGCAATTGAGGCAGGCAAATTTCTGGCAGGCCAGCCGGCGGGAATGTATGATATGGCAGATGTGATTGAGGCAAAGTAGGGGATACCTTTATAATAGGGAAGGGCACTGTAAGGTCTGATGGGAATCAGATTTTTACAGTGCTTTTTTCTATGGGTGATTTTGTGAAGTGTTGTAATTATCAGACAAATCATGTATATTTAAAATGTATGAGTCATGAAAAAGAAGCGAAAGCTATAGTTAAATAAGAGCGTTAAACTATATTAATATTGAGAAAGGCAGAGAATTATGAAGGACGGATTTATCAGGGTGGCGGCAGCCTCCCCGGACCTTAGGGTAGCGGATTGTGATTATAACGGAAAGCAGATATTGGATACCATCAGAAAAGCAGAGCAGCAGGGGGTTAAGCTTATTGTATTTCCAGAGCTTTGCATTTCAGGCTATACCTGTGGGGATTTGTTTTTGCAGGACGCCCTGCTTGACGCCTGTGAGCAGACACTGGATATGCTGCTGCAGGAGACTGCCAGGCTGGACATTTTGTATGTGGTGGGGATGCCCTGTGCGTACAAAAACAAGCTTTATAATGTGGCAGTGTTCTGCAAGGAAAATGAAATCCTGATGGTGGTTCCGAAAACCAATATTCCGAATTACCAGGAATTTTATGAGGCACGTCATTTTGCAGAGGGACATAGAGAGACAGAATATATTGGACTGGCGGGGCGTGAGGCGGCATTTGGAACTGACCGGCTGCTGGTGTGTGAGAATATGCCGGAGCTGGTAATTGCCGGTGAAATCTGCGAGGATTTATGGGTGCCGGATTCTCCTTCTGTGCGACATGCCCTGGCGGGAGCAACGATTATCTGCAACCCTTCTGCCAGTGATGAGATTGCGACAAAGCCGGTATACCGGCGGAATCTGGTTGCCATGCAGTCGGCAAAGCTGATTGCGGGCTATATTTATGCAGATGCAGGAAATGATGAATCAACCCAGGACTTGGTTTACAGCGGACATGATATCATTGCGGAAAACGGCAGCATTCTGGCGGAATCCCGGCTGTTTGACCATCAGATTACCATAGCCGAGCTTGATGTAAAAAGGCTGGCGGCAGAGCGCAGGAAAACAACCACTTATCGGAATGAATGGAGAAAGGGAAATGAGGAGCCATGGCATGACGAAACCTATTTCCGGTTTGAACTGGCGGATACCGAGCTTACGAGACCGATATCAAGAACTCCCTTTGTGCCATCGGATGAGGTGAAGAAAAAACAGCGCTGTGAGGAGATTTTAACGCTGCAGGCAATGGGTCTTAGAAAGCGCCTTTCCCATACGGGCTGCCAGTCAGCGGTGATTGGTTTGTCTGGCGGGCTGGACTCCACACTGGCATTACTGGTAACGGTTAAGGCTTATGATTTATTGAAAATGGAGCATAAAAATATCATCGCAGTTACCATGCCGGGTTTTGGCACCACTGACCGGACTTACCAGAATGCATTAGAGCTTGCCCGCTCCCTGGGAACAACCTTAAAGGAAATTCCGATTACAGATGCAGTGCGCCAGCACTTTAAGGATATCGGACAGGATGAAAATGTGCATGATGTCACCTATGAGAATGGACAGGCAAGGGAGAGAACCCAGATACTGATGGATATCGCAAATAAATGCAATGGTTTGGTTATCGGAACCGGCGATATGTCAGAGATGGCGCTGGGGTGGGCAACCTATAATGGTGACCACATGTCCATGTATGCAGTAAATGTGTCAATTCCCAAAACACTGGTGCGGTATCTGGTAAGCTATTATGCAGATGAAACCGATGAAAAGACGGCAATGGTATTAAGGGATATATTAGATACACCGGTGAGCCCGGAATTACTGCCGCCGGAGAATGGGGAAATTGCCCAGAGGACAGAAGATATTGTGGGTCCATATGAATTACACGATTTCTTTTTATACTATCTGTTGCGATATGGATATAAACCGTCCAAAATCTATCGTTTGGCGAAGCTTGCATTTGCAGGGGCATATGATGATGCGACGATTATAAAGTGGATGAAGACCTTTTACCGGCGTTTCTTCTCCCAGCAGTTTAAGCGTTCCTGTGTTCCGGATGGTCCTAAGGTAGGAACGGTATCCCTTTCCCCAAGGGGAGATTTGCGGATGCCAAGCGATGCGTGTGCGGCAATATGGATGAAAGAAATCGAAGGACTTGCGTAAATTGTGTTAATTTTATTAAGTTTTTGTGAATAATGGTAAAACGGCTTTCATTTACTACCAAATGTGTTATAATCACAAAGGACTACAAGTTATTGTATATGGAGGATAAAGCATTGAGATTTACAGATGCTTCCAATGACCAGTTGGAATCGATATTATCCGGAGATAGTGGGGATTTTTTTAAGAATACCAGTCCGGATACCATCGTAATCGATACAGAGGAACTGCCGGAGGAACAGATGGCAGAGGAAGTGAACAGAGATGCCCGTGATGTGGTGATTGAGGTAAAGGACCTCTATAAAATCTATAAGGTAGGAACCAACAAAGTTCATGCGCTGAATGGCGTGGATTTTAAGGTGTATGAGGGTGAATTCTGCGCTATTGTTGGAACATCCGGCTCCGGTAAATCTACATTGCTGAATATGCTGGCAGGTCTGGAGAAGCCCACAAAGGGAGAGATTATCATTGCAGGACATCATATTGAAAAAATGAACGAAAATAAGCTGGTTCGTTTTCGGCGGAAAAATGTTGGATTTATTTTTCAGTCCTTTAACCTGCTGGGAACTATGAACGCTCTGGAAAATGTTGCACTGCCCCTGTCCTTTCGGGGCATGCCCAAGGAGCTGCGCTTGAAAAAGGCAATGAAAATGTTAAAGCTTGTGGGACTTAAGGAACATGCATTACATAAGCCGAACCAGATGTCCGGCGGACAGCAGCAACGTGTGGGAATGGCAAGGGCATTGGTGGTAAATCCCAAGATTATGTTTGCAGACGAGCCTACAGGTAATCTGGATTCAAAAACTTCCAAAGAAATGATGGATTTAATGCGGAATGTGGTTAACAAGCATAAAAAGACGCTGGTTATGGTAACCCATGACGACAGCCTGGCGGCTGTGGCAGATAAAGTTATCCGGATTGTGGATGGAAAAATTATTAGCATAGAAGATAAAGGAATGAAAGCAGTGGAGGATGGAAATCATGAAGAGATTGAAAGATAAGAGCATCAGGATAGTAAAAAGGATGATGGCGGTGGTCGTCTGTTTTGCCGTTATAGGGGCTATGCCACCAGGAATTACATCTGCCGGTGCTACGGAAGTCTCCCAGTCCGGCGACACTGCCCAGACTACAACAGAGACTGTTAATACGGATGCAAATGGCACTTTGGGTAAAAATTCTGATGTGGGTATCACCGTTACCAAATCCATTACCGGTAAGGCGGGAAAAAACGTAAGTGTTGCATTTACACTGAAATCAAATGATACTGCCAATATTAAATTAAAGGGAGTATATCCTGTTATTGACAGTGACTTTCCTTTTGAGACCAGCGGAGATGCCTACAAGGTTGTCAGCGCCGGAACAGATGCGGAAAAGCAGGCGAAGCTCAGTGCCACATTTAAGATGAAGGCACGTTCCGATATTGAGACAGGATATCACAGTGTAAGGTTTATTGGGGAATATTCCAAGACAGATAGTGATGGTACAACAGAGGATTATTATGTAATCAAGACAATTAACATTTATTTTGAAGGTAAAACAAGTTCGGGTGCGAATATAAGCGGTGGCAGTGGTATTTCCGATTCAGGAGATGATGACGATATTTCGGATTCAGGGGATGATGATTTGGGAGGATATAGCCCTTCATCAGATGATGGTGACTCTGATAGTGATGAGAGCTCCGCTCCGAAGCTTATCATTACCGGGTACGATACAAAGCCTGAAAAGATTATGGCAGGGGAAACCTTTACCATTACAATTCATATTCAGAATACGTCAAAGACAACATCGGTTTGCAATGGTAAATTCCTGGTTGGTAATGAGGCAGGAAACTTTCTGCCCACCTCCGGCTCCAGTGCTGTATTTGTAGAGAGCATTCCGGCAGGAAAGACCGGGGATATCAAGATAGAAATGAAGACATCCTCTGATTTGGCACAGAAGAATTACATTCTGGTTGTCAAAGGGGATTTTGATGACGGCAAGGGAAATAATTATACATATAGTGATAACTTATATGTACCGGTATTTCAGGAGGTAAAGCTTGGAATTACGGATGTATCCATGTCGCCGGAAGCCATTGGCATTGATTCCGAGGGAACATTGATGTTTACAATTAACAACCAGGGAAATGCCGGTGTATATAATGTAAATGTGTCGGTGAAGGATGATGCGGTTACCTGTGAGGACAGTTATGTGGGAAATATTGCAGCCTCTTCTTCTGCCTATGCTACACTGAATCTGGTGGGAGTGCAGGACAACTCGGAAACCGGAACCATCAATGTTGTGATTTCCTATGAGGATTCGGAGGGAAATACCGGAACAATGGAGCAGGCTGTAACCTGCCTGGTTGGTGAAGATGTAGTAATGGACGATTTGGACTTTGAAGGGGAAGATTTAGAAGGTGATTTCGGTGATGAGGAGACAGGTCTGTCTGGCTGGCTCATTGCGATTATAGTCATAATTGTGCTGGCTGCTGTTGCAGGTTTGATTATCTTTATTGTGATTAGGAAAAAGAAGAAAATGGCAGAGCTGTTAGCGGATGAAGATGGAGAGGATGATTTAGCAGATGAAGATTTCTGATATCCTTGGAATGAGCCTGACCAATCTGTGGCGTCGTAAAACCAGGACCTTTCTGACTGTATTGGGAGTTGTCATTGGAACGGCATCCATTGTTGTCATGCTGTCTCTGGGCATTGGATTGAAGCAGTCCATGTTAGAGCAGGTGGGAACGGCAGGCGGACTGACGGAAATTATGGTATCCTCGGACAGTGATTACGGAACGGATGATTTACTTCTGGATGATTCCACAATAGAAACCTTTTTGGAGTTAGAGCATGTGGATGCAGTGGAACCGGAGCTTTGGTACAGTATGCCAATCCAGGCAGGAAAATACGAGTCCTATATTACGCTGATTGGGGTAACCCGGGAATATCTTGAAAAAATGGAATTAGGAGAGGGAACCCTGCCGGAAGAGGGCGGAACTCTCAGTATGATTGCCGGTAACCAGATTCTGGCAGAGTTTATGGATTCTACTACCGGTGAATATCCTTATTATGAAAATGAGGAAATGCCTAATATAGACTTACTGAATACCCCGCTGGTGGGAGGAATAGAGGTAGAGGATGTGACGGAGGATGATACCGGGGATGATATGTCCTCTTCTGATGACACGGATTTTGTCGACAGTACTTTTAGCAGCAGTGATACGGATGACGACAGCGAGGATGACAGTGAGGATGATAGTGACAGCAGTCTGGATGCTTTCAGTGATACCGGGGATGATTTCAGCAGTGATGATGATTTCAGCATTGACGAAGGATTGTCGCTGGATGATTTTGGAGATGAAAGTATATCCTATAGTAACTTTTCTTCATCCATGAAACGTGTACCGATTAAGATAACCGGTATTACAGAGGGCGATATCGAGAGTTATACGGAGTATTCCTATAACTGCTATACCAGCATGGACGCACTGAAGGAATTTTTAAAGCAGAACTATTCGGAAAACAGTGTAATACCCGGACAGCCCACCAACAAGGATGGCAAACCGTACCGGGATTTAAAGTATTCACAGCTGACGGTAAATGTGGATGAGTCCGCTAATGTAGAAGATGTATTACAGACAATCCAGGATATGGGATACCGTGGAGAAGCCAACAAGGAATGGCTGGAAGAGATTGAAAAGGAATTTATGATTATCGAGGCTGTATTAGGCGGTATCGGTGCAGTTTCCCTGTTGGTTGCAGCAATTGGCATTGCCAATACAATGACAATGTCCACTTATGAGAGAACGAAGGAAATTGGAATCATGAAAGTATTAGGCTGTAGTCTTGGCAATATCCGTACAATGTTCCTGACAGAGGCTGCATTTATCGGACTTCTGGGGGGCATGGTCGGTGTGGCATTAAGCTTTTTGCTTTCCTTTGTTGTGAATAAGGTTGCTCCGGCAATAATGGCAGATTTTGGAGAAGGGGCAAAGATTTCAATAATTCCGTTTTGGCTTGTGCTGTTGTCCATTGTATTTTCTACAATTATCGGTATGATTGCAGGCTTTTTCCCGGCACAGCGTGCCACGAAGTTAAGTCCGCTGGCAGCAATCCGTAACGAGTAATATAGCTGTCTCACAGAAGCAGAAGAGGGAGATAGAGAAATGATAAAGACGTTGGTTTCCATCAGGAAAAACCAACGTCTTTATTATTTCCATGTATATGAGTTGTTAAGCTGCAGGCTCTGGCTGTTTTGCGGCAAAATCAATCTGCTGTACAATGCCGGCGGCTCCCGTTGATTCATGTAGATAGAAGCCTGTCTGCCGGACAACCGCCTGGGTTTCATTCATCTTAACTGCTGTGTGGGTAAACTGGGTGTTGGCAGCGCCCAGATAAATAGCGCCGATATCCGCCTGCCCCAGTCCGATTAATTTGTCATTGCCGGATGCATCCTTAACCCAGATTTTCAGCCTGGAATAGACAGAATCATTTTCGTCAATCCATCCGTTTCCGTCTTCATCATAGGCGGATAAATCCTTAAAGCCATTGCCAGATTTTGTGCCGAACAGTTCACTGCCGTCATCTATTTTACCGTTACCGTTTTCGTCCAGTGCAAGAAAACCGTTTCCTTCTGCCAGCTGGGAAATCTCCTCCCGGATGCCGTCTCCGTCAATATCAAAGTACCATTTCTGGTCGCTTATGGTATCCGGAGCATCCTCCAGCTGGATAACCAGGGGGTCGGTAAGAACATACTGTGTCTGTTCGTTAAGAAATTCCGAAGTTTCCATAAAGGAGCGGCTCATTTCCATTGAAATATTAAAATCAATGGTGCGGCCATCGGCTGTCACTACGGAGCCTGTACTGTTAAAGCGGGTGGATTCGGTTTCGCTTACTGTAACGCTCTGGTAATCCTGTCTGGTCCAGAAGGTTCCGGGCTGGCTGCCTGTGGTCAAATCCAGTATGCTGTCAGAATTATAATAGCCCCGCCCAAGAAGCTGTTCCTTAATCCGTTCCATTAACTCCTCCAGACGGATGATGAACTCCTCGTGGTACTTTTGCCAGGCAGATTTTGCCTGTTCAATTGACATGGTGTTATATGCCAGATTGGTGTATAAATCTGAGGAAAGCGTCTGGGCGTCACCAGAGTCTGACATAGAACTGGTAAAGGAATCGTACTGATTGTAATTCCCATGGTTGATGGCAGCCCCGCTGTACTGGGCATAGCTGCTAATAAATGTGGTGCCTGAATAGGAGGTAACATTGGTACCTTGCTGTCGCATGGCAGTCTGCTGTGTTACCTGTGTGTTATTTGTATAGATTCTTCCGGAATCCATACTGACCTGACTTGAATCAATTTTGATGTTTCTCACCCTTTCCAAAATGTATTCCAGTCTAACCAATATATATTTCGGTGATGCTTTTGGTTTTTTATAGGGTTCCTTGAAAAGAATCCGGCAAAAAGCATAAAACGACTATCAGGTTATTTAAAATTCTTAGGTTTACAACAGCGGAAAATACCAGTATAATGTGCAATAGTGATTTAAAGAAAGGAAGAGCGGATGAAATGCTTATGAAAGCGGCATCCGGAATCAGTCATGTATCAGATTATTAAAAAGGATGGAAATGCGAAGCGTGCTACATTTGAGACGGTGCATGGAACGGTCCAGACACCGGTTTTTATGAATGTGGGAACGGCAGCAGCGATTAAGGGTGCAGTCGCCACCACGGATTTACAGGAGATTGGAACGCAGATAGAGCTTTCCAACACATATCATCTCCATGTAAGACCGGGAGACGGGGTGGTTAAGCAGCTGGGAGGTCTTCACAAATTTATGAACTGGGACAAACCGATTCTGACAGACTCAGGAGGTTTTCAGGTGTTTTCCCTTGCCGGGCTGCGAAAAATTAAAGAAGAGGGCGTATATTTTAACTCTCATGTTGACGGACGTAAGATTTTCATGGGCCCGGAGGAGAGTATGCAGATTCAGTCTAATCTGGCATCCACTATTGCCATGGCATTTGACGAGTGCGCTCCAAGCCTTGCTACGAGGGAGTATATAAAAAATTCTGTGGAGCGTACCACCAGATGGCTGGCAAGGTGTAAGACAGAAATGAAACGGTTAAATTCACTGGAGGATACCATTAATAAAAACCAGCTCCTGTTTGGTATCAACCAGGGCGGAATCCATGCAGATATCAGGGTGGAGCATGCCAAGGCTATTGCGGAAATGGAGCTGGACGGGTATGCCATCGGTGGACTGGCAGTGGGAGAGTCCCATGAGGAGATGTATCACATTATTGAGGAGACGGTTCCCTATCTTCCTGCGGATAAGCCAACATATCTGATGGGGGTGGGAACACCTGCCAATATTCTGGAGGCTGTGGACCGGGGAGTAGATTTTTTTGACTGTGTTTATCCGAGCCGGAATGGACGGCATGGGCATGTATATACGAATCATGGGAAAATGAATCTTTTTAATGCAAAATACGAGCTGGACAGCCGTCCCATATCAGAGGAATGCAGCTGTCCTGCCTGCCGGAATTATTCCAGGGCATATATCCGTCATCTGTTAAAGGCAAAAGAAATGCTGGGAATGCGTCTTTGTGTCTTGCATAATTTGTATTTTTATAATAATATGATGAGTGAGATTCGTACAGCGATAGAGGAAGAACGCTATTCCGAATATAAAAAGATGCGTTTGGACGGCTTCGCCTAAAGTGATTTTTATAAAATAAAGCAGAAAAGGAGTTAATGATTATGTTTTCAATGTTATTAAATGGAGATGCCCAGCAGGCAACAAGTGGTTCTTTGGTTGCGACGTTAGTGATGGTTGTAGTCTGGATAGCGATTATGTATTTTATTTTAATCCGTCCACAGAAGAAGCAGCAGAAGGAAATGGATGCAGTTCGTAATGCCGTGGAGCCGGGAGATAATATTATGACCACAGGCGGTTTTTATGGTGTTGTTTTGGATGTAGTGGATGATACGGTTATCGTAGAGTTTGGTAATAACAAGAACTGCCGTATTCCGATGCATAAGAATGCTATCGCAGAGGTAGAGAAGGACAGTGAAGAAGAGGCAGAAACCGATTCTAAGAAGAAATAGATTTCTTTAATGACAAAGGCCGGAAGAAAACATTTATATGTTTTCTTCCGGCTTTTTGCTGCCATGCATCCGGAAGAAGCTGCCGGTGCAGGTTCGGTAGGTTATTGTATCATGTTCTGAGCCCTGTATTCACAGATGGCGGTCAGTAGTTTTTCCGGAATGCGGAGATTACCTCTGCCGGTTCCGATGGAGATATCTGGTTTTACAACTCCATGAAAATCAGAGCCTCCGGATACAAGAAGATTTTTGGCAAGAGCAATGCTCCGCAACTCCTGTATCTGACCGTCGTCATAGGTGGAATAATAGCATTCCAGACCGGAGAGACCCAGGGGAATCAGGGTGTCTAATAAGGTCTCAACCTCTGACTTTGAAAATTTGTAGGAATATGGATGAGCGAGGATTGCGGTACCTCCTGCCTGTTTAATCAGATTCAGCACATGCTCTGGTGTTACCTTTGGCTTGGGAAGGTAAAAGGGACATCCGATTCCAAGGTACTTATCAAATGCTTCTGTTTTGTTTCTGCAGACGCCCTTTTCCACCAGTACTCTGGCAAAATGCGCTCTTGTAATGACACTGTTGGGGTTGCCGTGCTTTAGCTCTTCTATGGTAATAGGAATACCGGCATCCACAAAATTTTGTACCATTTTCTCGTTGCGGTCTTCCCTTGCCTGCTTTAATTTCTGAAGCTCTTCTAAAAAGGCTTTGTCCCTGTGGTTTACAAAAAGTCCCACGATATGGATTTCTCTGTTCTTATAATAGCAGGAGAGTTCGATGCCGGGAATTACATCAATATTTTCAAATTTACCGGCATACTGAAGTGCTGGCTCTACACCATCAACGGTATCGTGGTCGGTAAGGGCGAAGCAGCGAAGTCCTGCTTTTCTTGCCAGTGAAACCACTTCCTCCGGAGTCAGGGAGCCGTCAGATGCGGAAGAATGTACATGTAAATCTATATAATTCATAAAAAGCCTCCTTGTTGGAATTGATAATGAAAAGGTATATTCGTTACTTATAATATAGTATGTTTTAACTTGTATTACAAGTAGCCGCCCGGTTGAAAAGAAAAATACAGTATGTTACAATTTCTAAACAGTATTTTATCTGAAGCAAATATAGCACAGGCACTAATTTAATTCAAGCCGGATTCCACTGATGCGCTGTATAAGTAAGGCATGGAACTGGATATACTTTGGATAAGCATTTTAAAATTTTGAAAGAAAGGAAATTAAAACATGAATGAATTTACAGATGTGTTAAAAAGAACAGACTTAAACAGCATAGCCTCTTTTCTGTTGTATGGTATTGATGATATGGATGAAATTACCGATTCCTATTCAGAAAAGATGAATGCAGCTTATGAAGATTATTATGCGAGTATGAAAAAGGTGTTTCCGGATGCGGCGATAGATGAGGAAGATATGAATAATATTGTGGCAGGATTTTCCGGGATAGAGAGTGATGTATATTTCAAGGTTGGCCTGCTCATAGGTTTTCAGATATATAAGTTTTTTGATGAGGGCTATGATAAGTCAAAGGCGGGTGAGCTGAATAAAATAATCAGCGATTTTATAGCTTCCCAGGAAAAGGATACGGACAAATAAAAGGTATGGCAGGCAGCACATCTCAAAAGGATGTGCTGCTTTTTCAAATTGGGACTAGATTTTTTCGACGATATATGCGAAAATGTATTTAAATACGGCAATCAGCTTTTACATATAATGCCGGTAATATTTTACATTTTGAAAGGAGTTTCAACATGATTTATTCACAGGAAGTAGAAAACATGTGCCCAGTAGCTCAGGGTGTACATCATGGTTGTGCACCAATTCCAGAAGAAGCAAAATGGGTACAGGCAAAAGAAGTTAAGGATATCTCTGGTTTAACACACGGTATTGGCTGGTGTGCACCACAGCAGGGTGCCTGCAAGTTAACACTGAATGTGAAAGAGGGAATTATCCAGGAAGCTTTAGTTGAGACAATCGGATGTTCAGGTATGACTCATTCAGCTGCTATGGCATCAGAGATTTTACCAGGCTTAACCGTTATGGAAGCACTGAATACAGATTTAGTGTGTGATGCTATCAATACTGCAATGAGAGAATTATTCTTACAGATTGTTTACGGACGTACCCAGAGTGCATTTTCAGAGGAAGGTCTTCCGGTAGGTGCAGGTCTTGAGGATTTAGGTAAGGGACTTCGTTCACAGGTTGGTACAATGTATGGTACGCTTAAGAAGGGACCTCGTTACTTAGAGATGGCTGAGGGATATGTTACTGCAATCGCATTAGATGCCGAGGATTTAATTATCGGTTACAAGTTCGTTAACCTTGGTAAGATGACTGATTTCATCAAGAAGGGTGACGACCCTAACACTGCATATGAGAAGTCTTGTGGTCAGTACGGAAGAGTAGATGACGCTGTTAAGTTAATCGACCCACGTACAGACAAAGAGATTGCTAAATAATAGAAGGAGGTAACGATATAATGGCATTATTTGAATCATATGAAAGAAGAATTGATAAGATTAATGAAGTATTAAACAGCTACGGTATCTCCTCTATCGAAGAGGCAGAGAAGATTACGAAGGACGCTGGCTTAGATGTATATAATCAGGTTAAGGGCATTCAGCCAATCTGTTTTGAGAATGCCTGCTGGGCTTACACAGTAGGTGCTGCTATTGCAATTAAGAAGGGCTGTAAGAGAGCTGCTGATGCTGCCGCAGCAATCGGTGAAGGTCTTCAGGCTTTCTGTATTCCAGGTTCAGTTGCCGATACCCGTAAGGTAGGTTTAGGACATGGTAACCTGGGTAAGATGTTACTTGAGGAGGAGACAGAGTGCTTCTGCTTCTTAGCCGGACATGAATCATTTGCAGCTGCTGAGGGTGCTATCGGTATTGCAGAGAAGGCAAACAAGGTTCGTCAGAAACCGTTAAGAGTTATTCTGAATGGTTTAGGTAAGGACGCAGCCCAGATTATCTCCCGTATTAACGGATTTACCTTTGTTGAGACAGAGTATGACCCATATACCAATGAGGTTAAGGAAGTATTCCGTAAGTCTTATTCAGAGGGACTTCGTGCAAAGGTTAACTGCTACGGTGCAAACTCTGTACCGGAAGGTGTTGCCATCATGTGGAAGGAAGGCGTTGACGTTTCTATTACCGGTAACTCAACCAATCCTACAAGATTCCAGCATCCGGTAGCAGGTACTTATAAGAAGGAGTGTAATGAGAAGGGTAAGAAGTATTTCTCAGTTGCTTCCGGTGGTGGTACAGGTCGTACTCTTCATCCAGATAACATGGCAGCAGGTCCTGCTTCTTATGGTATGACAGATACATTGGGACGTATGCATTCTGATGCACAGTTCGCTGGTTCTTCATCTGTTCCTGCACATGTTGAGATGATGGGTCTGATTGGTGCCGGTAACAACCCAATGGTTGGTATGACTGTTGCAGTTGCGGTTTCCATCGAGGAAGCAGCTAAGGCTGGCAAGTTCTAAGAAATATAGTTCAATTCATATTGAAAAAATGTTAGGAGTGGTCAAAAGCATGAAAATGCAGACCACTCCTATACCTGTCTCTTATACACATCTCCGAGCCCACG
>UQXF01000054.1 GCA_900544905.1 uncultured Clostridium sp. | reverse complement strand
GAGATGACGTCGAGTCTCGTGGGCTCGGAGATGTGTATAAGAGACAGATACAGATATACAAGAAACAAAGTGTTAGAAAAATTGCTAGGAACTTGGTAACAAAAATAAATCGACATTGAAAAGGGAAAATGACTATGATAAAATATGAATGTGAACCATGTGGATATATTTATGATCCGGCAGTAGGAGATCCAGACGCTGGTATCGATCCAGAAACTGCATTTGAGGATATTCCAGATGACTGGACATGCCCAATCTGCGGATTAGGAAAAGATGTTTTCGTTCCTGTAGAAGACTAAGCAGAAAATGCAGGTACGAAACTGCCAGACATTAAAAGATCCTAAGAGAACATATAAAAGAAATGGAGGTCAAATTATGACTTACGATTTAAACATTACCTTTGATGACAATTTAGTAACAGGAAATGAAACAATTGATACCCAGCATAAAGAATTGATCGACCGTATCCAGAACTTTGTAACTGCCTGTCAAAATGGTGACAGCAAAGTAAAAGCAATCAAAATGCTGGATTATCTGGATGAATATACTGACTTTCATTTCAAAGAAGAGGAAAAGCTTCAGGAAAAATCCGGTTATCCAGAGCGTGAAAAACATTATGAAAAACATGAAGAGTTTAGAAAGACAATTCAGGAACTGTATGAATACCTTCAGGAGTATGAAGGACCGACAGATCGGTTCAGTGAACTTGTACAGAAAAATGTAATCGACTGGCTGTTTGGACACATTAAAACATACGACCGCTCTGTGGCAAAATTTATCTTTATGAAACAAAATCCAGACCAATGCTAAAATAAACCAGGGAACGAGTTCATTCAGAATGTAGACAACGTGATGAAGTAAACTAGGGGCTGTCACAATGCAGCCCCTTTCCTGTTATAGCGATATTCTAGGTAATATATTGCGCTGGCATGACATATTATTTTACTACTACTATATGGGAAGAGCAAGCAGCTCTTCTTTTTTTGTCCTTTTTATCCAATTTTAAGTTGTAAAGTTTCTTTTCATGCCAACAGAAATATGCTAAATTGATTTTATAGAACAAGATATAATTCCACTTATATATCGGAGGAAAATGAATGAGAGAGAAAACTATATATGAGAAGATTGCAGAAAAGTATAACACAACACCAGAAGAAGTACGCAGAGAAATGCAGATAGCCATAGATGCAGGATTTGATAATCCTGACCCGGCTGTACAGGAAGAATGGAAGAAAATGACACTTAAAGGAGACAGCCCACACCGGAAGAAGTAATCAATTACGCAGTAAAAAAATTAAAAGGAAATTAAAAATATGAAGAAAAAGATAATTGCAGTAATTTCAGGAATAGCAATCTTGATAATTGCTGCAGGAAGTATTTATAGGAAATTTGAATCCAGTCATAAAGAAGGCGAACCAGATGTAGTTGGAACTTTTTCTGTAAATCGGGATGAAAATATAACCGTGGTCGCAAATAGGGAAGATATTGAGGATAGAGAAGCGTTTGCAAGAAAACTTTTGCAGATGTACAAGGATGATTCTTTTCATTCGACAAAATTCTCCACAGACAGAGGATATGCGACGAGCATTGATATGAACATCTATTTATGGAAAGAGGATATTGAAGACGGGGAATCGGTAATGACAGCCGAATATAGACCTGTAGAATACGGAAAGGACTATGATGTTGTCAATAATCCTGATAAATTTCAACTATATATAGATGGAAAAAAGATTAAATAGTAATCTCCTGAAAGCAAACTTTTTGTCAATTATTTCAAAGAAAAATTAAAGGATAACAATACATAGTTTTGACAATGATATTTTGAAAAATTTTATAGGAATGCTCTATTATCAAATTGACATAGGAATATGGTAGCATATAATTAGAATTGAATACACTGAAAAAATGGAGGAATTACATGAAAGCACATAAATATTGGTCAGTAGGAGCTTTAATCACAATGATTGGAACTTTTTATACAGGATATAAAGGGTTAAAAGCAGCACACAAATACTTTGCATTTGGCTCTCTGATATGCATGATTATGGCAGTCTATTCTGGTCATAAAATGATTTCGGGTAATAAAAGAACAAGAAAACAGGTGAAAAATACAAAAGCGGAGGAATAGTAAATGTTAGAGTTAGGAATAAAAGCACCGGATTTTGAATTGCCGGATCAGAACGGAGAAGTGCATAAATTAAGCGATTATGCAGGTAAAAAAGTGATCTTATATTTTTATCCAAAGGATAATACACCAGGATGTACGAAGCAGGCATGTGGCTTTTCTGAGCGTTATCCACAGTTTACTGAGAAGGGAGCTGTTATTCTCGGAGTAAGCAAGGACTCTGTAGCGTCTCACAAGAGATTTGAAGAAAAATACGGACTGGCATTTACGCTATTAGCAGATCCGGAGCGTAAAGCTATTGAAGCATATGATGTCTGGAAAGAAAAGAAAAATTATGGAAAAGTATCTATGGGTGTAGTAAGAACTACATATCTTATTGATGAGCAGGGAATCATTATAAAGGCAAATGATAAAGTCAAGGCGGCAGATGATCCTGAAAATATGCTTAAGGAATTGGCATAATGAAGATTATTTTATCACCTGCAAAAAAGATGATTGTAGATACCGATAACTTAGCACCGGTTGAACTGCCTGTCTATATTGATAAGACAGCAGAAGTATTAAACTGGATGAAAAGCAAATCAAAAGAAGAACTGAAAGCTATCTGGAAATGTAATGACAAGATTGCAGAGCAGAACTTTAACAGATTGGAAAATATGGATCTTTATAACAGGCTTACTCCGGCTGTTTTAGCATATGAAGGGATTGCATTTCAATATATGGCACCATCTGTGTTTGAAATCCAGCAGTTTGAGTATTTGCAAAATCATTTAAGAATCTTGTCTGCGTTTTATGGCATTTTAAAACCAATGGATGGTGTGACTCCTTATCGTCTTGAAATGCAGGCAAAGGTTGGAATTGGAGATGCAAAAAATCTGTATGAGTACTGGGGAGAATTGTTATACCGCTCAGTAATCGATGACAGTAGGATTATCATTAATCTTGCATCAAAAGAATACTCAAAATGTATAGAAAAGTATCTGACACCACAGGACAGATATATTACGATTGTATTTTGTGAGTTATCCGGAGATAAATTGGTAACAAAAGGTACCTATGCCAAGATGGCTCGTGGTGAAATGGTCAGATTCATAGCGGAAAATAATATTGAAAATCCGGTGGAGATTCAGAAATTTGACAGACTTGGATATTCGTTTAGGTCTGATTTATCTTCAGATTCAGAATATGTATTTGAACGCAAAATAAAATAATAATAATGAGAACTATTACTATTTTTATTGACAACAGGATAATAGTGGTATATAATCCTTATTAAGAACTAATCCTAATAAGGAGGACGAATGACAAGTAGGAGAAATACCATTCAAAAAGATCTTGTAAGAAATACCGTATACGAAATGAGAAGACACGTTACGGCAAATGAAGTGTATGAATTTTTAAAAGAAGCATATCCAACAATTGGAAAAGGAACTGTATATAGAAATCTTGATATATTGGTAGAGGAAGGTGCATTAAGAAAGGTTGAAGTCCCGGATGGACCGAACCGATTTGATTTTATATTGAAAAATCATTACCATGTAAGATGTATAAAGTGCGGTGAAATTTTTGATGTGGATATGGATCAAATACCGGATTTGCTGGAAAGAATTCATAACACTCATGGAATTGAATTTGTGGATTATGATATTTCATTTAAAGGCATTTGCCCGAAATGCAGGGAGAAGGTAAAGGAGGAACAGCATGGATAGGAAAGCAATGTATAAGTTGAGTTATGGACTGTTTATATTGACCGCTAAAGAAGCAGAAAAAGATAACGGATGCATCATTAATACAGCTATTCAGGCAGCTTCGGAACCAAACCAGTTAAGTATCTGTGTAAATAAGGCAAATTATACGCATGATATGATTCAAAGAACCGGAAAATTTACTGTATCAGTCTTAAGTCAGAAGGCACAATTTGAATTGTTCAAACATTTTGGCTTCCAATCAGGAAGAGATACCAATAAGTTTGAAGCCTTTGAGCAGTGTGCCAGGGGCACAAATGGTATTTATTATATTACAGAAGGTACAAATGCATACATTTCTGTGACAGTTACTAAAACAGAGGACTTGGGTTCACATACGATGTTTATCGGTGAGATAACCGATATGGAAGTTTTAAGCAATGTTCCTTCAGTAACATATGATTATTATCAGAATAATATTAAGCCTAAGCCACAGGAGGTTGGAAAAACAGAGGACAGTCAGACAATATGGCGTTGCAGAATTTGCGGATATGAATATGTAGGCGAGGAATTACCAGATGACTTTATATGTCCTTTGTGCAAGCACCCGGCATCAGATTTTGAAAAAGTAGTAAAGAAAACGGAGGTAAAAGAGATGGCAGAAAACAAATATGCAGGAACACAGACAGAGAAGAATTTACAGGAGGCATTTGCAGGGGAATCACAGGCAAGAAATAAGTATACATATTTTGCTTCTGTAGCGAAAAAGGAAGGTTACGAGCAGATGTCAGCATTGTTTTTAAAGACTGCAGATAATGAGAAAGAACATGCAAAGATGTGGTTCAAGGAATTAGCAGGAATTGGTGATACAAAGGCAAACCTGGTGGCAGCGGCAGAAGGCGAAAATTATGAGTGGACAGATATGTATGATGGCTTTGCTAAAACAGCTGAGGAAGAAGGATTCCCTGAGCTTGCAGCAAAATTCAGGGCAGTAGGTGAGATTGAGAAGCACCATGAGGAAAGATATCGTGCACTTCTTAAGAATATTGAAACTTCACAGGTATTTGAAAAGAGCGAAGTTAAGGTATGGGAATGCCGTAACTGTGGACATATTGTGGTAGGAACTAAGGCGCCTGAAGTATGTCCGGTATGTAATCATCCACAGAGCTATTTTGAAGTACATGAAGAGAATTATTAAGGAGATGAGATTATTATGAAGAAGAAAGTGATTAATTCAAAAAAAGCAGTAATGATAGGCTGTGGCTTTGTTGGTTCTGCATCGGTATTTGCTCTGATGCAGAGTGGCTTGTTTACAGAGATTGTCCTTATCGATGCAGATAAGAACAAGGCAGAAGGAGAAGCGATGGATATCAGTCATGGTATTCCATTTGCGAGTCCGATGAAAATATATGCCGGAGATTATGATGATGTGGCTGATGCTGCAATTGTTGTCATATCTGCCGGAGCGGGACAGAAACCGGGAGAGACAAGGCTTGATCTCGTAAATAAAAATGTAGCAATATTTAAGTCAATCATTCCTGAAATAGCAAAGAGAAATTTTGTGGGTATCATGCTTGTAGTTGCGAATCCGGTAGATATCCTGACTCAGGTAGCCATAAAGTTATCAGGACTTCCAGAAAACAGGGTTATTGGATCGGGTACTGTGTTAGATAGTGCCAGATTAAGATATAAGCTTGGTGAGCATTTATCTGTGGACAGCAGGAGTGTTCATGCATTTATAGTAGGTGAGCATGGAGACAGCGAAGTAGTAGTATGGTCATCAGCCAATGTATCTGGTGTTCCATTAAGTGAAATGTGTGAAATGCGTGGACATTACAAGCACAAGGAAAACACGGCAGAAATAGCTACAGCAGTCAAGAACAGTGCTTATGAGATTATAAACAAAAAGCACGCTACATATTATGGAATTGCAATGTCTGTAAAAAGAATCTGCGAAGTGATTATGAGAGATGAAAAATCAATACTTCCTGTATCACACATGATTCATGGAGTATATGATATTGACGGAGTATCGTTAAGTATGCCAGCTATTGTAGGTGCAGATGGTATTGAGTCTGATATACCTATTAATTTAAGTGGCGAGGAAGCGTTAAAGCTTAAGGAATCTGCAGATTCATTGAAAAAGATTATGGAGACAATTGAATTATAAATTTTACACATGGAAGTATATACAGTGGAAGGCAGTCATGTTCATGTCGTGGTTGGAGAGACAAAACATCAAATGCTTGAAGAGCATTTCATTGAGTGGATTACATTAAATACAAACCAGGGAATATACAGAAAACAGTTAAATCCAGGGCAGGAGCCGGTAGCAGATTTTTGTCTTTGCGATGGTGAACAGGTAGAAGAGGTATATGCATATTGTAACCTGCATGGATTATGGAAATGCTAAAAGCATTTATACATATTAAGGTTACAGAACAACACAAATACAACAGTAATATATGCTGTATATTAATATATTTATAAGGAGGAACAAACTAATGAAATATGTATGTGACGTTTGCGGATGGGAATATGATGAAGAGGAAGGTTATCCTGAAGGTGGTATTGCACCAGGAACAAAGTGGGAGGACGTTCCAGAAGATTTTGAATGCCCATTATGTAATGTTGGAAAAGATCAGTTTTCAGAAGTTGAATAAAATTCTGATTATTTAAATACGGATAGATAAACAAAAACCCTGGTGCGTGTGAGCAACAGGGTTTTTTATTGCGATAGTTTGTGATGATATCACAGAAAATGGTTTACCTTTTGCTTATAATGTAACTACAAACAAAGTAAGGAGGTAGTCTAAATGAGATTAAAAGATAAAGTTGCAATCATTACTGGTGGAAGCCGTGGTATAGGATTTGCTACAGCTGATAAATTCTTGAAGGAAGGTGCTTCAGTTGTGTTGGCAGCAAGTTCACAGGAATCGGCAGATGTTGCTGTAGATAAATTAAAAGAAAAATATCCCAATGCAACAGTTGCTGGAATTAGTCCAAATCTGGCAAGCATGGAGTCTGTCAGAAAGGCTTTTAAAGAGGCAACTGAAAAATATGGATGTGTCGACATACTGGTAAATAATGCAGGGATTTCAGAAAACACCTCATTTATGGATTATACAGAGGAGACTTTTGATAAAGTCATGGATCTAAATGTAAAAGGAGTATTTAATACTACTCGTGTAGCAGCAGAATGTATGGTGGCAAGAGGCAAGGGGGTCATTCTCTCAACTTCTTCCATGGTGAGTATTTCGGGACAGCCAAGTGGGTTTGCTTATCCGGCATCGAAGTTTGCAGTAAACGGATTGACTGTATCATTAGCAAGAGAACTAGGACCTAAAGGTATTCGTGTTAATGCTGTTGCACCTGGGATTACAGAAACTGATATGATGAAGGCCGTGCCAAAGGAAGTTATCAAACCTATGATTGAAAGAATTCCATTGCGTCGTCTTGGACAGCCAGAAGATATTGCCAATGCGTTTGTGTTTCTTGCTTCAGATGAGGCGAGTTACATTACAGGTGTTATATTAAGTGTAGATGGTATGGCAAGAAGTTAAGTTAATGAGGTATGGTGATGTAATCACGGAAAATAAATGAAATTAAGACTATAATAAATCTACAAAAAGAAAAAGATAAGGAGGACTGTAAAATGTCTGCTATTAATATCAATAAAAATAATTTTCAGAACGAAGTACTGAATTCCGATAAACCCGTTCTTTTAGATTTTTGGGCATCTTGGTGTGCGCCTTGCCGCATGGTAGTACCTATTGTAGAGGAGATTGCAAGTGAGCGTAGAGATATTAAAGTTGGAAAGATTAATGTAGATGAAGAGCCTGAACTGGCAAATAAGTTCAGTATTATGAGCATTCCAACTTTAGTGGTTATGAAGAATGGGAAGATTGTACAGCAGGTTTCAGGGGCGAGACCTAAGAATGCGATTTTAGAAATGCTTTAGGGGGGTGTGCTAATGGGATTTTTTGATCTCTTTAAACAGTCGAATATTAATCAAGGCATAGAAGAATATAAAAGGACTGATGATGCAGTTCTGCTGGATGTACGTACACCGCAGGAATATCAGGAAGGACATATACCAGAAAGTAAAAATGTGCCGTTGCAGCAACTTGACAATATTGCTTCTGTAGCGAAGAATAAGGATATCCCACTGTTTGTATACTGTTATTCCGGTTCACGAAGCCGCCAGGCAACTGGGATACTGCAACGAATGGGATATTCTAAAGTAAATAATATCGGTGGCATTGCAGCTTACTCAGGAAAGGTGGAAAAATAAGATGAAGGTAATAATTGTAGGAGGTGTAGCCGGAGGAGCTACAGCTGCAGCAAGAATACGAAGACTGGATGAACATGCAGAAATTACTGTGTTTGAAAGATCCGGATACATATCCTATGCGAATTGTGGGCTTCCATATTATATTGGAGACGTGATCACAGACCCGGAAGAACTTACACTACAGACACCAGAGAGTTTTTTTAAACGCTTCCGTATTAACATGAAAATTCATCATGAAGTTATCTCCATACATCCGGAACGTAAAACGGTTTCAGTGAAAAATTTAGAGAATGGTGAGATATTTGAAGAAAAATATGATAAGCTGATCCTCTCTCCAGGTGCAAAGCCAACACAGCCGAGACTTCCCGGAGTAGGTATTGATAAACTTTTTACACTTCGTACTGTAGAAGACACTTTTCGGATAAAGGAATATATAAATAAGAATCATCCAAAATCGGCTGTATTGGCAGGTGGCGGTTTTATTGGTCTGGAACTGGCAGAAAATTTGAGGGAGCTTGGCATGGATGTTACGATTGTCCAGCGGCCTAAGCAGCTGATGAACCCTTTTGACCCGGATATGGCATCCATGATCCATAATGAAATGAGAAAGCATGGGATAAAACTGGTACTGGGCTATACAGTAGAAGGATTTAAAGAAAAAGACAACGGAGTGGAGGTCCTGTTGAAAGATAATCCATCCCTTCAGGCTGATATGGTAGTTCTGGCAATCGGAGTCACACCAGACACAGTATTAGCAAAAGAAGCCGGTCTGGAACTTGGCATCAAGGAAAGTATTGTAGTGAATGACAGAATGGAAACCTCTGTACCGGATATTTATGCTGCAGGTGATGCAGTTCAGGTAAAACATTATGTTACGGGTAATGATGCGCTGATTTCTTTGGCAGGACCAGCCAATAAACAGGGCAGAATCATCGCTGATAATATTTGTGGCGGTGATAGTCGTTACCTGGGCAGTCAGGGAAGCTCCGTTATAAAAGTGTTTGATATGACAGCAGCCACTACAGGTATCAATGAAACCAATGCCAAAAAGTCAGGATTAGAGGTGGATACAGTAATTCTTTCTCCTATGAGTCATGCCGGTTACTATCCTGGTGGAAAAGTGATGACCATGAAGGTGGTTTTTGAAAAAGAGACCTATCGTTTGCTTGGCGCTCAGATTATTGGATATGAAGGAGTTGATAAACGTATTGATGTGCTGGCAACAGCAATTCATGCAGGGCTGAAGGCAACCCAGCTGAAGGATTTGGATCTCGCATATGCACCGCCTTATTCCTCTGCCAAGGATCCTGTAAATATGGCAGGATTCATGATAGACAATATAGCAAAAGGTACCTTAAAACAATGGCATCTGGAAGATATGGATAAGATTTCTAGAGATAAAAGTGTTGTGTTGCTGGATGTGAGAACTGTAGGTGAATTTAACAGGGGGCATATGGATGGATTCAAAAATATTCCTGTAGATGAACTGAGGGAACGGATCAATGAAATTGAGAAGGGAAAGCCTGTTTACCTGATATGCCAGAGTGGGCTACGCAGTTATATTGCAAGCCGTATTTTGGAAGGAAATGGATATGAAACATACAACTTTTCAGGTGGATTCCGCTTTTATGATGCAGTGGCTAATGACCATGCACTGATTGAAAGATCATATGCATGTGGTATGGATTATTAGAAATAAATAAAATATTTTTATAGTTTGATTGTAGTATAAAAAGATCCCCCATTTATTAGAATGACTTTCATAATTCTGATAAATGGAGGATTCTTTAGAGAAAAAAACGTTTTATGATCTTTGTAGTGTTTCCAGTCTTTTCGAATCAAGGATTGTTATTTTGCCACGAGAGAGTCTGACGAGTCCTTCGCCTTGAAAGTATCGAAGCATTCGAGTGATAACTTCCCTGTGGGAACCAAGATGGTTTGCGATAGTTTCGTGAGTGATTTTCAGTTCATTTGTTCCTTCAATGGATGATTCTTCTAAAAGAAATGAAGCAACACGCTTATCCAAACTCTTCCACATGATTTGTTCAATCAGCCACATGACATCAGAAAAACGGGTAGCCATTAACTCATTGGTATAGTTTGCGACAGGAGCAGATTCTTTCATGATGCCCTTATAGATTTCAGCAGGGATGATCCAAAGATCCGTATCTTTTTCTGCTTCAATGGTTACTTCAAATTGAATAGACCGCATGATACATGAGGCGGATAAAAGACACATATCCATATCGAACAGACGGTAAAGTGTAATCTCCCGTCCTTCATCTGAAAGTATGTAAGTTCGAAGCTGCCCGGATTTAACCAGTAATAATCCAGTACAGTCCATGTTTCCATTGTGAATGATCGTTCCTTTTTTTACATTCCGTGTGATTAAATTGTCTGAAATTAGTTTTTTCTGTGCTGTATTTAAGTCATTCCATAGTGGAAAATAATTTTCGAAGCTCATAGCAGTCATCTCCTTTACGAACATAGTATACTTGCTTTTTTAAGATGCGTCAATTAAATAATTGACATATGCCATAAATAAAAATATACTGACTATAGTACATGACGGTTGTAAATATGAGGGAGGGATAAATAATGCAGGGAGATGTCAGTTTTACATTTTTGGACCGAATTGAAGAAGTAGAACTGAATATTGTAGATGGACGATGGCAGTCTGCACTGGCATTGGCATTGACTTTGCCAGATATTTGTGGAGGTATTGCTTTCCCGGAAATTGTTAAACATTATCGAGATGGCCGGGTTATGCTGGATCGGCAAAAAAATCCGACTCGGGATGTGGGAACCCAGTATATCCGTTGGTTTGATGAATATGCAGGGGATCACTTTAAACTATCTCAATCCGATGAAAAGCCATATATTTGCGGAGAACGCTGTTGGCAGCTTCGGTGTGAATATCTTCATCAAAACAAAGGATTTTTAAATGATGAAAATAATATACGCTTTCATCTTGGACTAAACTGTGGAATGTCAGTTTGTCAGTTGGACAGTATGAACATACAGGAGAACGGAAACGATATTCGTATAGACATAGAACAGTTTTGTCGGAGGATGTGCAAGGCAGCAAAGAGTTATTATGATAAAGTTCATTTGGAAAAAGACTTTAGTCTCTATAATACACCAGTTTTGGATTTTGTTCAGGTAACACAAAAAAAGAAAGCTGCTTCTATTATTGCACTGATTTGTGGCAGTGAACGTTATGCAAAAGGATTAAAAGAATCATTGCAGTTTATTTCAGATCAGATCATGCTGTTTTACACACCGGAAAGTGCTAAAACAAAATTAGGAAAACATAAGCCGGATCTTTGGATTGTTACCGAAGATATGACGAGCCAACCGAATCAGCCATGGCGTGCTGACAGGACAACACCTGTAATTATAATCACAGGAAATCCTGATGCTGTTGAAATTAAAAAGAATTCAGGAAAACTAACTGTTCTTTCTATGCCATTATCAATAGTTGATTTGCGGAAAAACGTCGAAATATATGTGTCGTGAGGAGAAGTTTATGCTGTACATAATACTATTATTTGCATTCATAGTTATATATTTGATGATGCTTATGCGGAGACAGAAAGATAAGATGAGCGAAATTAAAATACAAATGGATCAACTGCAGGCACAACATGATGAATTGCAGAAAGAAAGGGATCAGTTACTAGAACAGATGAATCATCTGGAAGAGCAACGAGAACACTTGCAAATGCAAACAGACCAGGCATTTCGGAGGGCTGATGAAATTGAGAAAATTTGCGATGAGATATGGCATCATGCTAATACCATTCACCTTTATTCTTCGTTAGCTGAAGAAGAAAGCAAATCTATAACAATGAAAGAAAAACAAAAAGTAATTATTAGAACAACCGAGGAGATTCTAAACATCATATATAAATATAAAGGTAATGTATAATAAAAATATGTCATTCTAGTTATTAGCGTTCAAGGTAAATCCTTATGTAATAATGTCACAGAAGGATTTACCTTTTTCAGGTACAATAGAGATACAAAATTTGAAAGGGGAACAAAGCATTGGCAAAAAGAATGGCAAGTGTCGATAAAAAAAGATGTGTTGCCTGCGGAGTATGTGAAAATACTTGTCCGCTGACAGCGGCCAAAGTTTACCATGGATGTTATGCTGTGGTAGAAGAAACAGTGTGTGTAGGATGTGGAAAATGTGCAAAATCCTGTCCGGCAGGTTGTATTGAAATGAAAGAGAGGACAGCGATGTGAAGAAAAAGAAACATTGGTATGATTATTTATGGATATGGGCGATCCTTTATTTTGCTCTCGGTTTTTTTAATGTTTTGTTCGCTTGGTTTGGGATGATTGATTTCCTGTTGCCGTTAGGAATAGCAATATTCGGTGAAAATAAATTTTTCTGTAATCATTTGTGTGGACGTGGCCAGCTTTTTAGTAAACTTGGTGGAGATTTAAAATGCTCAAGAAATAAACCAACCCCGCGATGGATGAGTTCAAAATGGTTCCGATACGGCTTTTTGATATTTTTCCTTACAATGTTTGGGAATATGGTATTTCAGACATATTTAGTTGGTGCCGGAGCATCCTCCTTGCGTGAAGCCATTAAATTATTCTGGACCTTCCGTGTTCCGTGGGGATGGACATACACTGCCGGAACAGTAGCTGATTGGGTGGCACAGTTTAGTTTTGGATTTTATAGTTTGATGCTTACATCTTTGTTGTTAGGGTTGATTGTAATGGTGTTATATAAGCCACGAACCTGGTGTACATTTTGTCCAATGGGAACAATGACACAGGGTATCTGTAAATTAAAAAATAATGAAAAGAAGTAATACTATAAGGTAATTCATAAAAGGCATATGTCAAAAACATTATTGACATATGCCTTTTATAGGACTATTATATAAGAAAAGCGAGAAAGGAGCAGTTTATGCCGAGACCAGTAAAATGCAGAAAAGTCTGTCATTTCCCCAATGTTTTAGAATTTCTTCCGGCAGATGATACGGAGAAAAAAACACCCATTGTTCTGACTGTAGATGAGTACGAGACAATCCGTCTTTTGGACAAGAAAGGTTATAGTCAGGAGCAGTGTGCAGTATCTATGCAGATCGCAAGAACGACGGTCCAGCGGATTTACGAGATTGCCCGGAAGAAAATAGCAGATGCACTTATTGACGGACATCCGCTCAGAATTGAGGGCGGGGATTTCAGAATCTGTGACGGTCAGAACGGCAACTGCAGCTTTGGAGGATGTTACAAACAGGAAATTTACAAAAAATATGCAGCAGAAAAAGGAGAAGGTATTATGAGAATAGCAGTAACATATGAAAATGGACAGATTTTCCAGCACTTTGGACACACAGAGACATTTAAGATTTACGATGTAGAGGAAGGAAAAGTAGTACATTCAGAAGTAGTAGATACGAATGGAAGCGGACATGGCGCATTGGCAGGAGTTCTTAATGCATTGAACGCAGATGTTTTGATCTGTGGCGGAATCGGAGGCGGTGCACAGACAGCGTTAGCGGCGGCCGGTATTAAGCTTTTCGGAGGAGTTTCCGGAGATGCGGATAAAGCAGTAGAAGCTTTTATCAATGAAACACTTGATTATAATCCGGATGTTAAGTGTTCTCACCATGAGCATAACCACGGGGAAGGACATACATGTGGCGAGCATGGATGTGGAAGCCACAGCTGCCATTAAGAAGAATAGCAAAAAGTAATAGTACGAAAGGATGTGCCAAGGTAATGTAGAAGTTACCGCAGCACATCCTTTTGTGTTATGTAATTCTCATATTGATTATTTCTTACTTGCCGAAAATAATGAATTGAACGTATAATACTCCCATCTTTTTGTAACTGTCAAAGATGAGAGTATACTTAATTTATTGAGAAGAGTCAATTATATAACTGACATATGCTGTAAATAGAAGTAAAAAAGCGTAATAAAGTAAATCAACTTTTCTGTGATATCATCACGGAAGCAAGCACTTATTTGGGGTATATTAAGTTCAAATAGGAGAAGGAGTTGAAAAATATGACATCTATAAATATAAATAAAGAAAAGTTTGGACAATTAATTCATAAGGAAAAACCGGTTTTGGTTGATTTCTGGGCACCGTGGTGTGGTTATTGCCGTAGAATTGGAGCAGCTTATGAAAAAATAAGTGAAGAATACAGCGATATACTTGTTGCTGGAAAAGTAAATATTGATGAAGAAACGCAGATTGCAGAAGCTGAAAAGATTGAGGTGATTCCTACGCTGGTTTTATATCGAAATGGAAAGGCAGTAGATTCTATTGTTGCACCTGAATCAAAAATAATGATAGAGAATTTTATTAATGAAGCATTGGAAAAATAAAAGGAGGACTGCTGTATGAATGAAAATCATGTTTACGATATGATTATCGTGGGGGGAGGACCTGGAGGGTATACTTCAGCATTATACGCAGCCAGAGCAGGATTTGATACCATTGTTTTAGAAAAATTATCTGCAGGTGGTCAGATGTCATTGACCTGGCAGATTGATAACTATCCTGGTTTTGAAAATGGAATTGACGGATTTTCATTGGCAGAGAAAATGCAAAAACAGGCGGAAAAATTTGGCGCTAAAAGTGAATATGCTGAAGTTTTTAATATGGATTTAACAGGAAAGCTTAAGAGAGTAGAAACTAGTTCGGGAATTTATATTGGGAAAACAGTAGTGATTGCTACTGGAGCAAATCCAAGAGAACTTGGTCTCGCTAAAGAAAAAGAATTGATAGGTCATGGGGTTGCTTATTGTGCCTCCTGTGATGGTATGTTTTATAAAGATAAGATCGTGGTGGTTGTTGGTGGTGGAAATTCTGCTGTATCAGATGCTGTTCTTTTAAGTCGAATTGCTAAGAAAGTCATCATTGTTCATCGAAGAGATACATTACGTGCAACGAAAATCTACCATGACCAGCTGATGAAAACTGAAAATATAGAGTTTCGATGGAACAATACAGTAAATGAACTGATTTATGGAGAACGATTGACTGGTGTGCGGTTGAAAGATACAGTTACAGGAGAAGAAAACATTATAGAATGTGACGGCCTGTTTGTGAGTATAGGAAGAAAACCGACAACAGATTTTTTAGATAATCAGATAGAACTGGATAATAAAGGATATATTGTGGCAGGTGAAAACACTGAAACGAGTATTCCGGGTGTTTATGCTGTAGGAGATGTCAGAACAAAGTTACTTCGTCAGATAGTAACAGCAGTGGCAGATGGTGCTATGGCAGTACATATGGCAGAAGAGTATGTGGAGAAATAATAATCAGAATTTGAATAGTGAACTTTTTATACTGAAATATGTACGATTTCAATAATGACATGAACTTATGGGAACGTATTGCGGATACTTTGTGAACTTTATCCTGATACAATGATTATGCTGATGAAAGAAGGCATAGATAACTGAATACAAGAAAGAGACGAAAGCCTCAGTAGTTAAGAAAAAACTACTGGGGCTTTTTTTCGTGCCTAAATTTTTCAGCCAATAACTGCGGGCGTATCCCGGCAGGATAAAGGCGGAGCAGGCATGATTCTAAACAGAGGTCCGCCTTCTGGATTTGAAACGAGCAACAAGATTTCAAATTCAGGAGGAACGGACATGTATATTGAACACCCATATTTTTATGAAGGAAAGTATTACGCAAATATTGATGGAGAAATGATCGAGGTTACAAAAGAAGTTGCGTATGCGATGAACAATTTTTACAGAAGCAGCAAGGCAAAAAAAGTTGAGATTAAGAACGAACGGGGTGAGGTCGTGGATAAGATGCTGCGGGAGGTACCTTACAGCGGTCAGTCCATTGATGGAGAAGTCTTCATGATTGAGGATTTTCCAGATCTGAACTGTGATGTGGAGCACTGTGTACTGACAAAAATGGAACAGCAGGATATTCACAAAGTGATCAATCAGCTGAACTCAGAGGAACGCATGATTATTTATGGCATTTTCTTTGAAAACAAGACACAGACACAGATGGCGGAGATTATGGGGATTTCCAGACAGATGCTGTCATACAAGCTGAAATCCACTCTTAATAAGATGCGTGAAATGTATATGAATAAATTTTTTTAAAAATTTTTCAAAATCTTTTGCATCTGCCAAAGTCATTTGACTTTAGTAATTAGAGGAAGTTAAAGGACTTCCTAAAATGAACCATGATAACTGAATATTCAATAATAACTGATGTGACATTTCATACAGTGAGCACGAGGAAGATGCCGCTATAGGATTATAAGACATAACAAAGATTTTAGTTCAGTCCGTAATGCTGCGAAAAAGCACTGACCGAAGCTAGCTGGCAGGCTGGTGATGCGATGACATATATGAGATGCGATACACTTGCAGACCCTGAGAAGTCTGTAACTGGTAAACCTATGAACTGCTGGAGCCTGGAAACGAGAGTTTCCGGGTTGTGGTCCGGAGCGTGCATCCGGGCAGGTTATTATTCCCTTCCTGCACATGCGGGAGTAACGATTCGGGGTATCGAGGATAAATAGAATCGAGCGAGCACTGTTTAATAATCAAATTGGCTATAGAGGTTATGCGGCAGAGCTTTCCTTATGGGAAAGAAACTCTGCCGTATTCCTGTGGAGCCAATATAGCGCTATGGATGCTTTACAAATAAAAATAATAGATTGGAGAGAGGACAAATGACAATCCGCAGAGGAGATATTTTATGGGCAGATCTCGGTATGTTTCCTGCAACATCTGTTCAGGGTGGTGTAAGACCGGTGATCGTAGTGAGCAATAATAAAGCCAATACATACAGTTCAGTCATAACGGTAGTTCCGCTGACATCAAGAATTTATAAGAAACGGTATTTGCCAACGCATGTATTTATCAGCAAATATGATATGACGGGAATCCGAAAAGGAAGCCTGGCACTGGCTGAACAGGTTATGAGCATTTCTACGAAATGTATTATTGAGAAATGCGGAAGAGTGAACAAGTGGAGCCTAGATCGGGTACTGAAAGCAGTACGGATTCAGATGGGAATGGAAGAGAAGACTACATAACTGTTACGAATATTTATTTTCGATAATGGTAACTATAGGAAAAGGAGGCGATGTCCATGACAACAGTTGAAAGATTAGAAGAGTTGAAAACAGTTGATATCAAAGAGATTGAACGAGATAGTTTGCCCAAGTACAAGGATTTGATTTCAGAGCTGGATAGCAGGAAAAGCAATAAGATGGAAGTGCTACTTAATCACTCTGATAACCCGTATGTATATGAAGATATGGGCTATGTCGTAAAAAGTGTTTTTAATACAGCTGCTTCCCTTTCCTATATAGACTGTACAAAACAGCTTGTAGCAAAGAAAGCTGGATTGGCATAAGGGAATAACTGGAACAACAAAATTTCATATTCACACAGAAGACGAAGTGTGCTATAATGCTAACAGGACTAAATTTGAATAGAGCACTTCTATTTAAGGGTTCTGTTTTGGCAGAATCTTTGGATAGGAGTGTTTTTTATGCAAAAAAATATCTGGATAGCAGCCAAGTACCTTCGTCTTAGTATTGAGGACGGAGATAAGGCTGAAAGTGAATCTATTGTAAATCAGTCAATTTTGATTGATAACTATATGAAATCGACATCTGATATTACTATTGTTGAGACATTTAAAGATGATGGTTTTTCAGGTACTGATTTTAAGCGTCCTGGTTTTCAGGCAATGCTCAAGGCAATCGAAAATAAGGAAATCAACTGTATCATTGTAAAAGACTTGTCTCGATTCGGTAGAGAGCATATAGATGTTGATCGGTATATTCAAAAAGTATTTCCACAACTGGGAGTACGATTTATAGCAATCAATGATAATTATGATTCTGAAACAGCAAACATTACCGATACGCATCTTGTATTACCGGTGAAATCCTTTGTTAATGACACGTATTGCAGACAGAATTCTCAAAAAGTAAGAAGCCACTTGAGTGCAAAAAGAAATATTGGAGAATATGTGGGAAATTACGTGTCATATGGATATAAAAAGTGTGATGCTGATAAAAGTCAGATAGAAATTGATCCGGTTGCTGCAAAGCATGTAAGAGATATTTTTAACTGGAAGATGGAGGGCATGAGCAATCAGCTGATTGCAGATAAACTGAATGAACTGGGAGTTCTTGCACCGGCTGATTACAAACGTGCGACCGGAGTAAACTTCAAATCGTCATTTCAGACACATCTGACATCCAGGTGGTCAGCAGTAGCAATTATCCGTATCTTAAAGAATCCAATCTACTATGGAGTGCTTCAACAGGGAAAATCCCAAAGAATTAACTATAAAGTTAAGGTGCAGAGGGCATTACCAAAGGAAGAATGGGTGATTTTTGAAAATCATCATGAAGGTATCGTTACAAAAGAAGAATATGAAACAGTTCAGATGTTGCTTGCGAAGGATACCAGGATAGCACCCGGAGAAAACAGACTTTATTTGTTTGGTGGGTTATTATCCTGTGGAGACTGTGGAAGTAATCTGATCCGGCGAACTAACAGTTATAAAGGAGAAAAGACAGTTTTTTATATCTGTTCTTCTTACAATAAAAAGAAGGATCAATGTTCCAGACATAGTATCAGAGAAGATGTGCTGATTCAGCTGGTAATGGATTCTTTGAAAATATACAGTAAGATGACGGATGCCATACGGAGTGCAATGGAGTATTTGAAAGAGAATTCTTTGGATACACAGACATTGATACAGCATGATGACCAGATACTTGAGTTACGAAACAAAGTCAATAAATATTATAAGTTGTTACATTCATTATCGGGAAATCTTGCGTCAGGAGTTATTTCTAGGGATGATTACGCTTTGCTTAGAGAACGGTATCAGACAGAAATTAAAAGTCTGGAAAGCAATATTGAAAAGCAGGAAGAGTATATGGAAAATCTCCTTGAAAATAAACTGCTGTGCGAAGAATGGGTAAACACATTTCTTGAGAAACCGTCGCTGGGAGATCTTGACAGAGATATGCTTCTTCAGTATGTGGAAAAAATAAATGTCTTTGAAGGAAAAAAAATAGAGATTGTTTACCGATTCCAAGATGAGTTGGTAACAGCTGCAAGACTGGCAGAACAGATTGGAAAAACAAAACAGGAGGTGGCTGTATAATGGCAAGAACAAGAAATCGCCAGATGAAACAAGCTGAAGCATTTGTGCAGGCATCACCGAAGAAGATCTGGAAAGCCGGTATTTATACCAGAATATCTGTAGATATCAATGGTGAGAAGAGAGAATCGCTGGAGACACAGAAACTGATCGCTCTTTCTTACGCAGAATCTCATCCGGATATTGAAGTTGTAAAGTTTTATAAGGATGACGGTATATCAGGTACGAAATTTGATCGAGATGACTTTGTGAGAATGCTTGGTGACATCAAAACAAAAGAAATAAATACGGTCATAGTAAAGGATTTATCACGATTTGGTCGAGATTTGGAAGAAGTATCAAAATATCTGGAAAAAATATTTCCATTTATGCAAGTGCGCTTTATATCAGTCAATGATAACTATGACAGTATCAGTCCAGAATGTGACAATCAGATGCTGGGAATCATGATATCGAATCTGGCAAATGATATGTATGCAAAAGATGCATCTGTAAAAATGACAAGTGCCATGAAAATTAAGATGGAGTCAGGTGAATATTGTGGTGGAGATGCTCCTTATGGGTATAAGAGAGCTAGAGATGAAAAAGGAAAATCTACTACTGTTCCCGATCCTTTAACTGCACCGTATGTAGTAGAAATATTTGAAAAACTTGCTGCAGGGCAGTCATATTTGAAAATTTCGAGAGAGTTTAATACCATGCTGCTGGCTTCGCCAAGGGTATACGCAAGAACTGGGAAGTTATTCTTGGATAGAATTGACGAAACGGATATGCATTGGCAATCATCTGTAATTAAACAGATTGCGGAAAATAGGCACTATTTGGGAAATACTTATTCACATAAAACAAGAACTTCACTTCTTACAAAAGAAAAAAATGTAATGTTGGATAAAGAAGAATGGATTGAACATGTGAATACCCATAAGGCTATAGTGAGTGCTGAATTATTTGAAAAAGTACAAAATGTAATCAAATTAAAGCAGGAGAAAGCATTGCCCAAAAAAGATTTATCGAATATGCAGACTCATGGAAAACAGGATAATAAGTATGTTGGATTGATATACTGTGGTGACTGTGGCGCTAATATGGTTCGGAGATACTATTACAGCGAAAAGAATGGTGTTTTGTATTACAATTACTATTTCATTTGTGGTAATTATGCAAAAATTTCCAAGGAAAAATATAACTGTAATCGCTGGAAAGAAGAAGTAATTGATGAACTGGTGTATCGGGCACTCATCATGCAGCTAAAAACAGTATGTGAATTAAAAACGCAACTGAAACGCTTTAATGGTGAATATTTTGAAACATTCCAAAAATATTTGAACAGGGAACAGAGTAAAATTGTTCAGCTCAATAAAAGGAACGAAGCAAGACGATTTGAATTATATGAGCAATATGTTTCGGGCGAGATTGATACGGATGCATATAATCGTATGACAGAAAGAATAACCGTGGTCGAAAAAGACCTGGTTACAAGACAGAAAGAAATTGAGAAGAGTAGAAAAATTACAGAAAAATTGTGTAAAAAGAACTTCTCGTGGCTTGCTGAATTCAGTAAAGGAAAGAATTTGGAATTCCTTACAAAAGATGTTGTCCGTTCTTATATAAAGAAAATCTCTTTA
Organism: uncultured Clostridium sp.; assembly: GCA_900544905.1. Lineage (GTDB taxonomy): Bacteria > Bacillota > Clostridia > Lachnospirales > Lachnospiraceae > CAG-590. Next base: position 1,654 of record UQXF01000054.1, on the reverse strand, counting down.
TATGAAGACAAACGTATAGAGATCGAATTTAAATTTCAAGATGAAATACAGGCGTTATCAGAAATTTTAGAGGAGGGGGTGATCAGATGTCAGATGGTAAATGCATAGTAAAGTATTTAAGATTGTCGCTGGAAGATGAGGATATGCTGGATGAATCCAATAGTATTACCAATCAGAGAATTGTGATTGGGCAATACATAGCCAGTAAAAATGAGTTCAAAAATACGGAAGTGTTAGAATTCAAAGATGATGGCTATAGTGGAACGAATTTCGATCGCCCAGGATTCCAAAGTATGATGGAATTAGTAAGAGATGGAAAAGTCAGCACAATTATAGTGAAAGACCTTTCTCGATTCGGCAGGAATCATATAGAGGTTGACACATATCTGGAACAAATTTTTCCATTTATGAATGTGAGATTCATAGCAATCAATGATAATGTTGATAGTATGAAATATGAATCTGGTATGCCGGGAATAGATGTTGGTTTCAGAAATATTATTAACGAACATCATAGCATTGATACTTCCGTTAAAGTAAAAAGAACTTTGATACAGCGTCAGAAAGCTGGAAAATATATGGGAGCGAGAGCACCGTATGGATATTTGAAGCCTGATGAAGATGTGACCAGCCTCGTGATTAATCCGGAGACAGCGCCTGTTGTGAAGATGATATTTCAGAAATATCTTAATGGAATGAATATTACTCAGCTGGCACGTTACCTGAATGAGCAGAAAATTATGAGTCCAGGTCAATATAAAAGAGAAGTTCTGAAAACTGGTGTGAAGAAAACAACAGAAAAATATATCTGGTATCCAGTAACTGTAAGACTGATACTGATGACAGAAACGTATACGGGAACTACGATTGGCGGCAAGTGGAAAGTTGCTTCGGTAGGAAGTAATAAGCATTTGAAAACAAAAGAAGAAGACTGGATTGTGGTTGAGGGTACGCATGAAGCGATTGTTTCTAAAGAGGTGTTTGATGCTGTACAGGAAAAGTTGGAATTAAATTCCAGAAAGAGGAGCAAAACCCACAATAATAATTATCCGCTGAAAGGATTGGTAAAATGTGGGGGATGCGGTCAGAATCTACAGCATGTAACCAGATGCAATCCGCACTTTAAGTGCCCAAGGAAATTTAATGCGGCAAATCAAGATTGTGTAACAGACAATTTATATGATGACGAGTTCAATGAGATGATTTTCAGGGCAATAAAGCTGTTTGCAAAGATCAGTGATGATGCTGAACCGGTACTCGAATTACAGAAAGTAGAATTAAAATCAAAAGTGAATGGAGCTGCAAAAAAGATTCGGGATGCCAAAGACAGTATTAGCAGATACAAGCACCAGAAGACTGAACTATATATGCGATATGCAATGGAAGAAATCTCAGAAGAAGAGTTCACCAGAAAAAATGACAAGCTGGATAAACAAATTGAGAAAGAAACCTTAGCGATAGCGCAAATGGAGACAGAACAGAGTGAAGCGGCTGAACGTTTATTTGAACTTCCATCAGATGGCAGGCAGTGTCTGACAGATTTAATTGAAGGAAATGAGCAATTAACCAGAGAGATAGCAGCAACTTTTATTCGTGGTATCAAGGCTGTCTCTTATACACATCTGACGCTGCCGACGATCTTACGCGTGTAGAT
>UQXF01000053.1 GCA_900544905.1 uncultured Clostridium sp. | reverse complement strand
CGAGATGACGTCGAGTCTCGTGGGCTCGGAGATGTGTATAAGAGACAGATGCTACAATAAATAAGATTATCGAAATATATGAATGGGAGCGGTTAGCATGAATTATGCAAGTGTTATTGAATTTGTAAAACAGCAAATTTCAGATAACGGCAGACCACCTAATTATCCATTTCGCGACCGATTTGAACATACAATGCGGGTATACCGCTGGGCAATTAAGTTACAGGCAAAGGTTGGAGGCGACCTGGATATTATTGCCCTGGCAGCCTTGTTACATGATGTTGGCTGGCAGGAGGGCAGAGAGCATGGGGAAGTCGGTGCTGAAATAGCAGTGGAGTATTTAGACAGCATTGGACTTGAGCCGGAGAAAATTGCGCGTATCGGTGAAATTATCCGGGTGCATGACGACAAGGATACAACAGCAGAGTTATCCTTAGAATGTCAGGTGGTCATGGATGCGGATTTATTAGATGAGGTGGGAGCAGTCAGCGTTTTATGGGATTCCATGGCGACTGCATGCGAAGATGATGCTAATTATAAGAAGGCTTACTACCGGATTAAGAATTATTATAGAGGTAATATGCCCAAAATCAGGAGATGTAAAACAGAAGCGGCACGTTTGGAATATAGCAGGCGTATGAAACTCTTGGAGGAATTTATCTATCAATTAGAAAAAGAGCTGTTTTGACAGGCAAGAGGTCTGTTATGGAAGCAGCGGTAATATTATTTATTAATTCTATTAGGAGGAATGAAAAATGAAAAATTTTTTAAAGGTAGTAATCTGGATAGTTGTTTTAGGCGCAATATGTTTCGGAGTGTATATGATTCTTCCAGAGTATCCTCAGAATTTTGTGAAATCCGTTGTTCAGCCGATGGTTAACAGCCAGGCAAAAACAAAAATCGGTCAGGTAAAAGCTTTAACAAACAAGGATTTGGACAATGCTACATATGAGACAATTCTGGAGGGTAAAACAAATTCCCCTTGCTGGGTATATGAGACGAGAGAAGAGGAACCGGGAATAGAGTATGTTATTTTCTATGGAAAAGGCGTTACCATTAACTTAAAGGATTGGACAGACTATAACGGCAAGCTGTCTACCAGCGCAACGGTTAAGATAGAATTTAAGATTAGTGGAAATAATGTAGAAATATATCCATACATCGATGGAGTGAAGATGAATATTACCGATGGCAAGCATGTGGATGACAATAACAAAATCAAGGCAGAGATTTTCAAACAGTTATATGAAGGTATGCAGGCAGAACAGCAGTAAAGAAGAATGAATAAAAGGAAGCAGTAATGCTTCCTTTTATTCATTCTGTAATTACTGGCAGAACATTACTTAGCCAGCTCCTGAATTAACCGCATGATGGTTCCGATGGAATCGGACATTTCACTCTCATTCATTGCTTTGATGTATTGCTCCCTGTGAGTGAAGACGTCCCGTATGGCATTGAGCAGGGAGGTCTTACTCAGCTCTTCTTCCTCGATTACATAGCTGAATCCATTTTTCTTAAAGGATTTGGCATTCAGTATCTGGTCACCACGGCTGGCAGCCTTGGAAAGTGGAATCAGGATGTTTGGCTTTTTCAGGGCTAAAAGCTCACAGATGGCATTGGCTCCTGCTCTGGAAATTACCAGGTCAGCCAGAGCGAATAAATCCCTGAGCTCCTTTGAAATATACTCAAACTGGACATAGCCCTTTTTGTCTTTGAGGGACTCATCTAAATGTCCTTTTCCACAGAGATGTATTACCTGGAAGCCCGGAAGAATTTCGTCAAGGCTTTCCCTTACGGCATTGTTGATAACAACGCTTCCGCTGCTGCCCCCGATAACCAGAATCGTTGGTCTGTCAGCAGATAAGCCACAAAATTCAGCGGCTTTTACAGCGCTTCCCTCGAATAATTCCTTGCGGATAGGAGTTCCGGTAAGAACTGCTTTTCCCTCCGGAAGCAGCTCAAAGGTTTCCTTAAAGTTACAGCAGACTTTCGTAGCGGACGGGATACAGAGCTTATTTGCCAGACCGGGCGTCATATCGGATTCATGTATAATGGCAGGTATTTTATTCTTCTTTGCAGCTAATACCACCGGTACGGTAACAAACCCGCCTTTGGAAAATACAATATCCGGCTGGATTTTTTTGAGAATCCGGTTTGCCTCCCCATAGCCCTTTGCCACACGGAAGGGGTCAGAGAAATTCTTAACGTCGAAATATCTTCTTAATTTGCCAGAGGATATACCGTAGTAAGGAATCCCCATATCTTCAATCAGTTTTTTCTCAATACCGTCGTAGGAGCCGATGTAGTGCACCTCAAATCCGGCAGCCTGCAGGCTGGGAAATAAAGCAATATTCGGAGTAACATGTCCGGCTGTACCTCCGCCGGTAAGTACAATTTTCTTCATAACAATCTCCTTCTCTAGTTCTGGATGGCCTGCTTTAATGCTTTTGCAAGCTGGTCAGGGCAGGAGGTTCCTTTGAACCCACACTGGATTCCCTCTAAGCGGGAAATAGCCTCATTTACATCCATTCCTTCTATCAAACGGGATATCCCCTGGGTGTTGCCATTACAACCGCCTAAAAAATGTACATTTGTAACCTTGCCATCTTCAATTTCAAAATCAATTTTCTGGGAACATACGCCCTGTGGTTTAAATGTCATAACCGTATTTCCTTTCTATAGTGTGTGTTTTTTATAATAAAATAGTATAGCATAAGTGGGTGGATTTGCAACCGTCTGGTTTCTGTCAAAAAAATGTCGATGGAAGTAAGCTTTTGCCTAAAAATAGTAATTTATTCAGATTTTAAATGAAAAGTTGCGGTAAAGTGCTATTGAGTTGATGAATAAGGCTTTGTAAACTAGAAGACAGGAAATAATTGTAACAATGGGCAGGAAGTAATTTGCCGCAATGTTTCAAAAAATATAATAGGGAAGGGATAGTTATGATTACGAAATTTGTAACGGAGCATGAATGTATGAGCAGTATTTTGTTGTTTGGAGTGGTGAGCCTGCTGCTGCAGGCCATGATGGTTTTATCCTTAAAAGGATATGTACGGGCATCCGCCAATATGAAAACAACAAAGAAAAAAATTATGATTAATTTGAAAAACCAGTTTGAAACCATTTATGGAATGGGTTATCAGATTCGGAATACGGCAGCTTATGTGGACAAGTATCTTTTAAAGCTAAAGTTTATGGGATTTTCTTATTCTGCATGGGAAAAGGCGCCATTTCTCGCAGCGGGAATTGTTTCCTTACTGGCGGGAGCGGAAGCCTTTTACGGGTACATGACGGAGGCGGAATTGTCCTCCCAGATTGAAATTTTGTTTGCCTATGGCGTTGTGTTGGCATGTTTATTTGTTTGTTTTCATATATTTGGAATAAAAAGCAAGAAACAGCAGATACAAATTCAGCTGGTGGACTATCTGGAGAACTATCTGGCAAACCGCTTACTGCGGACAAAGGAAGATGTAAGAATGCTGGATGAGCAGATGGAAAGCGCCCTTATGGAAGGTCAGGTAAAGGATTCGGAAATAGCTCCGGACCAGGAGGATGCTGCCGAAGCTTCTGCCGGAAATATGGAAGAGGATATGGAAATGTTAAGACAGCTTATCCGGGATATGGATACCGGTAAGCGCAGTGACAGGGAAAGACAGAAAGGGCAGCGTGGACAGAGCCAGAGAGAATCCAGCCAGCAAATCGCTGCCAGCCATGAGGAGCAGGATATGGAACAGCCGGAATTGGCAGAGTCTGAAGAATCAGAAATTGATTTGCTGGAGGAATTTGTACAGAGTTTTCTTGCATAAGTGGGAGGACTTATTTGAATCCGAAAAAGAGAAATATTATTGCGGGTATCGGCATTGCGGCATTTATTCTCATAAGCCTGGGACTGCTGCAGAATTTTGGACATCTGATGAAGAAAAATAGTGGATTTAATCAGAATGGGAAGGCTGGGTTGGAGACGGAAGAAAAAACGAAGTCTTCTGAGAAGGAGTCAAATACGGAGAGTGCACCAAAGCAGGAACGGGTAATTGTGGAAAACACGGATTATGACAGCATAGATAACACACTTTACAGCTGGTGGTTCAAGAGAAATGACAACCATGAAAAGTCCGGCTGCCAGGAGGATTTTGATATTACGCAGTACCAGGCATATTACACAGTGCCGGTCAGCGAGAAAAAAATTTATATTACCTTTGATTGTGGATATGAAAATGGATATACAGCGGACATTCTGGATACCTTAAAGGAGGAGCAGGTGCCCGCTGCCTTTTTTGTTACCCAGACATTTATCAGGGATAATGTGGAGCTGGCAAAACGGATGAAGGAGGAAGGGCATCTGGTATGCAATCACACGGTAACCCATCCATGTATGCCGGAAAAAAGCATTAGCCAGCAGCGGGATGAGCTGTTAAAGTGTGAGCAGTTTATGAAGGAAGCCACCGGCTATGAGATGGATTTGTTTTTCCGCCCGCCAAAGGGGGAATACAGCCAGCGCACATTGCAGATGGCAAAGGATTTGGGGTATACAACTATTTTCTGGTCAATGGCATATTTGGATTATGATGTAAATAACCAGCCCTCCAGTGCACATGTGGTGGAGCATTTTACCAAATATTATCATCCGGGAGCAATTCCTTTGCTGCATAATGTGTCTGTTGCCAACAGGGATGCGTTAAAGCAGGTGATACAGAACTTGAAAAAGGAGGGCTATTCCTTTGGAACCCTTTATGATTTGCAAAATATGCAGGAATAGGAAAACGGAAATATAGTTAAAATAAAATTAAATTCCCGGGGAAGAAGATATTGCTATTTGGAATTGATTTTGCTACAATATAGATTGGTTTGTAAGGGAAAAATCAAAATGAGAGCAAAGGAGAGCAGACAAATGGCAGAGAGTATTAGTTTTGATTACAGTAATGCGATGTTTATGGTATCAGAAGAAGATATCGCAGCTATGAAGGAAAGAGTATTAGACGCTAAAAAGGTTTTGTTGGACAGAACAGGTGAGGGTAACGATTTTCTTGGATGGATTGACCTTCCGGTGAACTATGACAAGGAAGAGTTCTCAAGAATTAAAGCAGCCGCCAGGAAGATACAGAATGATTCCGAAATTTTAATTGTTATCGGTATCGGAGGCTCTTATCTTGGTGCAAGAGCCGCAATTGAAGCATTGAGACATACCTTCTACAATGTAATTGATAAAGATATGAGAAAGGGTACTCCTGAGATTTATTTCTGTGGTAATAATATCAGCTCCACCTACTTAGAGCATTTATTAGAGGTTGTGGGAGACAGGGATTTCTCCATTAATATTATTTCAAAGTCAGGAACAACAACGGAGCCAGCCATTGCTTTCCGTATTTTCAAGAAGCTTTTGGTTGAGAAGTATGGTCAGAAGGAGGCTGCAAAGAGGATTTATGCAACCACCGATAAATCCAAAGGAGCGCTTAAGAAATTAGCAGATGAGGAAGGCTATGAGACTTTTGTAGTGCCGGATGATGTGGGAGGACGCTTCTCTGTTCTTACCGCTGTGGGTCTGCTTCCGATTGCCGTAAGTGGTGCAGATATCAAGCAGCTGATGGTTGGTGCAGCTACCGCCCGCCAGATGTGTATAGAAGCAGATTTTGAGCATAATGATGCATTGCAGTATGCAGCACTTCGTAACATTTTGCGTGAAAAGGGCAAGACCATGGAGATTCTTGCGAATTATACACCGTCTGTTCACTATATCGGTGAATGGTGGAAGCAGTTATTCGGAGAGTCCGAAGGCAAGGACGGAAAGGGTATTTATCCGACAGCCTGCGATTTTACAACGGATTTGCATTCTCTGGGACAGTTCATTCAGGATGGTACCAAGAATCACATTGAGACGGTAATAAATATTGGCTCTCCAAGACGTAAGATTATTATGGAGCAGGAGGATGACGACTTAGATGGTCTTAACTACCTTGCAGGAAGAACCGTTGATTATATCAACAAGCAGGCTATGAACGGTACAGTTCTTGCCCATGTGGACGGTGAGATACCAAACCTGATGATTACGCTTCCGTATATGAGTGAGTTTAACTTAGGTGAGTTATTCTACTTCTTTGAGTTTGCCTGTGGTGTTTCCGGTTATGTACTGGGTGTCAATCCGTTTAACCAGCCGGGCGTGGAAAGCTACAAGAAGAACATGTTTGCATTGCTTGGCAAGCCGGGCTATGAGGAGCAGAGAAAAGAGCTGCTTGCAAGAATGAATAAAGAAAAATAGTTAATATAAGTATTATAGCGAAAAGAAAAAATGGGATTCATAAAACACCGGAGTTTATGAATCCTGTTTTTTGTTGCATTTTTAAGTGTTTTTCCTTGTCTTTTATGAGGTTTCACAGTATAATATTACTTTGTGGGCAACAGATAGATTATAGGTTTTGATTGCCTGACAGACAGCATAATAATTCATATTTATAGATGATACAGGTATTAATATAACACGGAGGATATGAAGCAATGACAGATAATTCGAGTTTGGGGCTGGATTATGATAAGTATGCAGGTATTCTTGTACACCCGACATCATTTCCCAGTCCGTATGGTATTGGAGATTTAGGACCAGGCGCCTATGCATTTGTGGATTTTTTGGAGAAATCCGGATTAAATATCTGGCAGGTACTGCCCCTGGGGCATACCGGATTTGGGGATTCTCCATATCAGCCATTTTCATCTTTTGCCGGGCAGCCTTTGATTATCAGCATAGATGAGCTGCGCAAGGCAGGGCTTTTATGGGATGAGGATTTTTATGAAATGCCCCAGTGGAACCCGAACCACATTGAATATGGCGATGTGATTGCATTTAAAACAGGATTGTTAAAAAAGGCATACCAGCGTTTTTGTAATCCGGAGGTCAAGGATATGTATTCCACGGATGAAACATTCCTGAAGAATTATAAAACCTTCTGCGAGGATTCCGACTGGTTAGATGATTATGCATTGTTCATGGCAGGAAAGGATTATTTTGAGGGAGCTCCATGGTATATGTGGGAGGATTCCCTGAAAAAGCCTACTGCTAAGCAGAAGGCAGCCTGGATGGAAAAGCTTGCCGTGGAAGTGGGATACTACCGGTTTATTCAGTTTATTTTCCATAAACAATGGTTTGCGTTAAAGGATTATGCCAATAATAAAAATATTAAAATAGTGGGTGATATCCCGATTTTTGTAGCATGGGACAGTGTGGACGTATGGTGCAATAAAAAATTATTTGATTTGGATTCAAAGGGATATCCAAAGAATGTGGCGGGTGTGCCGCCGGATTATTTCTCCGCAACCGGCCAGCTGTGGGGGAATCCTCTCTATAAATGGAGCGAGCACACAAAAACAGGCTATGAGTGGTGGTTTAAGAGAATCCGTCACCAGCTGCGTCTGGCAGATTTCCTGCGTATTGACCATTTCAGAGGCTTTGATAAATTCTGGGCAGTACCCTTTGGAGAGGAGACTGCGGTTAACGGTAAATGGATACAGGCGCCAGGGGTGAATTTCTTTACCCAGTTAGAGGCAACCCTTGGTTACCATATGCCGATTATTGCCGAAGATTTAGGAGAGATTGACCAGTCTGTTATTGATTTGCGTGATAAGTTCGGGCTGCCGGGAATGAAGATTTTACAATTCGGATTTGAAAATCCGGAGGAGAACAGTTTTCTTCCACACAATTTCATCCGGAATTGTGTATGCTATACCGGTACCCATGATAATGATACAACCCTTGGATGGTATCAGAAGTGTTATGAGGCGTCAAAGGATAAGCTCAGAAGATATTTTAATACCGATGGCGGCGATGTGTGCTGGACACTGATTCGCGCCTGCTTTTCTTCCGTGGCAAATATGGCAATCGTTCCGATGCAGGATGTGCTTTGCCTGGATTCCTGGGCAAGACTGAATACACCGGGTGTGGGAGAGGGCAACTGGGCATGGCGGTTCCGCATGGAGGATATGACGCCGCAGTTGGAGGCCAGGTTGTTTGAGACAGCGAAATTATATGGAAGGTAGCAGAAAATGAGAAGTGTTTTGGTATTGGGTTTTTTGTTTTTGTTTCTGGTACTGATGATACCGGTTCATTTAATCCTTTTATTGATTGGCAGGGTGAATCCGGAGCTTAGATACCGTATCGGGAATGCAATTGTATATTGGGCATTTCGCTGGGAGCTTTTTCAGGCGGGTGCAGAGATTGAGGTGAAGGGGCTGGAGAATATACCAAAGGAGCCGGTATTGTTTGTCCCGAATCACAGGAGTTATTTTGATATACTGGTACTGCACACCACCAGCACGAAGCGTCCGGGATTTGTGGCGAAGGCGGAAATGGACAAATTTCCACTGCTGAACTGGTGGATGCGGAATATCTGCTGTCTGTTTTTAGACCGCAACGATATGCGTTCCGGTATGCAGATGATTAAGGATGGAGCTGCATTGATTCAGCAGGGGCATTCTATCGTTATCTGTCCGGAGGGAACAAGAAACCAGAAGCCGGAAATGCTGCCGTTTAAAGAGGGAAGCCTTAAAATGGCAGAGAAGGCAGACTGTCCGGTGGTTCCGGTTACGCTGATTAACACGGACCAGCTTTTGGAGGCAAGACCGGGGTTTGATATCCGGAAGGCGAAGGTTAAGGTTATATATGGAGAACCGTTTTTTCTAAAGGATTTGCCAAAGGAGCAGAGAAAGCATGCAGGTGCCTATGTGCAGGGCATTATAGCGGATACCATGAAGAGAGAAAGCGGAACAGAGATTTCCAATCAGGAAAAATAATAGTTTATAAAACATCCGGATGGAAAGCCGGTTAAGGAAAAGGAGGATATTCAATGAGTAAACCATTATTGATAACGCTTATTGTTATTATTGTAATTATTGCTGTTTTGGCTGTGCTTTATTTTATTGGCAAAAAAATGCAGAAAAAACAGATTTCCCAGAGGGAGCAGATGCAGGCGGCAGCACAGCAGACATCCATGCTGATTATTGACAAAAAGATGATGAAGCTTAAGGAGGCGGGACTGCCAAAGGCTGTTATGGAGCAGACTCCGAAGCGTTTTCGGAATGCAAAGCTGCCGATTGTGAAGGCAAAGGTGGGACCGCAGACCATAAACCTGATTTGTGATGACGGAATCTTTGATGAGCTTCCGACCAAATGCGAGGTAAAAGCCATGGTAAGCGGTATCTATATTACAGAAATCAAGAGTATCCGCGGCAAGAAGAAGGCCAACACAGAACAACCGAAAAAGAAAAGTTTTGGCGCTAAAATGCGTGCAAAGCAGCGGGAGCTCCAGACGGAGTATGTACGGGAAGAAAAGCAAAAGGAAGCAGATAAGGCAAAAAAGGCATCAGAAAAGAAGAAAAAAGACCGGGCAAAGAAAATTACAGATTAACAGGAAATGCAAAACAGGCAGGGCATACGAACCTGCCTGTTGTGTTTTACAACCGCGTCTTTAGAAAATGATTTATTTTTCCGACATATTATACAGAAATGTAAGTAAGTGGCAATTTTACAGATAGAAGCTTCAGAATGACAGAGGTGAGGTGGCACAATGAATTATCAGATTGGAAATAACAGCCAGCAGGCAGGATATGACAATTCCGTATTTGGAGGTTCCGGTATATCCGGCAGCGGACAGCCGGATTCCGGTGAAGATAAGGGCGGCATTTTAAGCGGCAACAGCATTGGCGACTTACTGGCATGTAAGCTGGTGAAGGGTGGAAAAGAGCCGGTGCTGGATATTAACGGCATTGAGATTAAGACAAAGGCGGCGAAGGAGCTGGACAATGCGAAGCCAGGAGACACGATTTATTTAAAGCTCCAGGAGGCAAACAAGAATCAGGTGTCCCTGAAAATAGTGGGAACAAAGGCGGCAGGAGAGCAGAGCACCTTAAATGCGGCGACCAGCGCGCAGGTGATGCAGAGCACGGAACAGTTTTCAGAGATGATTAAGAAAAATCTGGATGGAGCGCTGGATGAGAAGGAGGCAAAGGAAAATCAGAAGGAGATACTGCAAAATCTCTCCTCTGATGAAATCGCCCGTCTCCGGATGATGCAGATTGATGTGACCAATGCGACCCTTTCGGACCTGATGGGAATGGTGATTACAATCCGTTCCGGTGAGCATCAGGACGAGATAAATGAGCAGCTTGGCGATATTGTAAAGGAAACTATAGGCAGGCTCCGGGATAGCATAACAGCAGGGCAGTCTGATGGAAAGGCAGCACCGGCGGATTTGGAAACTGTTGAAAATACAGCAGCACAGAGCACTGCCCGCAGAGGAACGGCACGGTTAAACAGTGAGGGATATCTGGTAAATATGGAGCCGGATAAGCAGGCTGTCTCTGCAGGCACAGACCCGGCAGCCCAAGGCATCAGCCGGGAGCCGGGAGATGGAGTCCTACGGGCAGAGGAACCGCTCATTTCCAATGAACAGTTGATATATATGGTAAAAAATAAACTGGATTTGACCATTGAGAACCTGGATGTTGCAAAGAACAGTGTAAATGAGGAGAGCCCGTCAAGGGAAACGCCGGTCAGCGACCAGGTATGGAGTGATATTTATTCCCAGGTAACCGGTATTATTGAGGCGGCAGGTATGTCCGTCACGGAACAGAGCCTTTCAGGGGCACAGTTCATGCTTCGCCATGAACTGCCGATTACCGTAGATTCCCTTAGGTTGTATATGGCGGTGAATTCGATAAACCAGAGGGGAATCCAGCTGGCGCAGGTGGAGACAAATATCCGGGAACAGATTATGCTTGGGAATGCACCGGAGCAGGCGAGAATCAGCGGAAGCTCCCTCTGCGACAGAGCATCCCAGCTGGTGGAAAAGGTAAAGGAAATCACTGCCCAGTCAGTGGACAATGCGGTAAAACAGGGTAAGCCCCTTACGGTTTCCTACCTGTATAACAGCTCCATGAGGAGCGTGGATATGGGAAGAATGCGGATGCCGGTAAATACCGGTGTAGAGGGTGCCAGTCTCTCTTTAAGTGGAATGGGGCAGAACGGATTGCAGCCGGAAGGTGCAGAAGCGTTATCCATGATTCCGGGTGCAGTGACAGCCAGAAGGCAGTTAGAGGAAATCCGCCTTTCCATGACAATGGAGGCAGCCATCCGCCTTGTAAAACAGGATATCAATATTGATGCAAAGCCATTATCCCAGATTGTAGAAGCTTTAAGACAGCAGGAGAACAGCTATTACGAGAAGGTGGTTTCTACCCAGGATTTACACGATATTCCGGAGGGCGTGGATTTGCTGACGGAGACCTTAAGGGAAACCGACGGACTTAAAAATCTGCCGGAATATGCATTGGGTGAGATGGTGAAGCGTCCGGCTGTTACGGTGAGCGGATTATATGAGACAGGCACGCAGATAAAGGCAGCTCTGGCAGGAAATGCCTATGAGACCATGATGACCCGTCCGAGAAGGGATATGGGAGATTCCATCACGGAAGCATTTCAAAATGTGGACGCCATATTAGAGGATATGAATCTGGATAGGAATGAGGAAAACCAGCGGGCAGTCCGGATTCTGGCATATAATGAAATGGAATTAAATGAGACCAATATTGTAAGCGTAAAATCGGCGGATGCCAAGGTGCAGCAGATGTTTGATACACTGACGCCGCAGATTGTACTCAATTTAATCAGAGAGGGCAAGAACCCGTTGAACATGACAATTGACGGTCTCAATGAGGAAATCATGCAGCAGCGGGAAGTGCGGGGTGTGACGGATGAACAGCGCTTCAGTGAATTTTTATATCAGATGGACAGGAACAACGGTATAACGGAGGACGAGCGGAAAAGCTTTATCGGTATTTACCGGCTTCTGGACAAGGTGGAGAAGTCCCATGGAAAAGATATTGGCGCAGTTGTGCGAAATGGGCAGGAGGTTACCCTTGGAAATCTGTTTTCGGCAGATAAGAGCCGCAGGGTCAGAGGCATGGACATAGCGGTGGATGAGAGCTTTGGAGAGCGTACCGGCATAGAGACCCCGGAGGGCAGCATTTTAAGCCAGATTCAGACAGCCTATAACCAGACCCTGACCTCCAGCATTTTGCGGCATATCCGCCCGGAGACCTTGAAGAGTATGGAAGCCATGGACTATGAAAATATGAGCTTCGAGGAGTTAAATGCAATCATGAAAGCCGGGGATAACGGCCAGGGAGAGACGGAGCTGGTGGAAGAGCTTTCCGATGAATTTAAGCAGGCGCTTGCTTACGAAGAAGAAGTGGAGACCATGTTAGATGCCAACGATATGCCAAAGACCGTAACGAATATCATTGCGGCGCATCAGGTAATGTACGGAACAGACGGCATTTATGGCATGATTCGGAACATTAAGAGTAATCTGGCACCGGAAAAAAGGAGACAGATTACAGAGCAGGAGAGTCAGATTTTAGAGAATCTGGAGAGCAAGGCTGACGTGGTATACGGGCTGGAAAATCTCCGTTCCGGCTTGTCCCAGGCAATACATGATAAGGAATCCGACGGAACCATCACAGCCATGGATATTCAGGCACTGAAATACCTGAATGCAGGAATGCCGATTGCCATGCGTGCGGTAGAAGCGGATGTATTCCAGATTCCGCTGGTGGTGGGAGATGAGGTCAGCATTATGAAGGTTTCCATTTTGCAGGATGGCAGCCATGCGGGAGATGTTACCGCAACCCTGCGAACAGCAAAGCACGGTGAACTGACCGCATTTATCCATATGGAGGGCAGCCAGATTGAGGGTTATATCACCACGGAGGAAGAGAGCGGCCAAATGGAGCTGGAGAGAAATGAATTAACGCTCCGTTCCGTGTTTGCCAAGGCGGGCATGGAGGTAAAGGATTTGCGTCTGGATGGTACGAAGCCAATGCAGTATGGTTCTGAAACCGGAAAGCAGCAGGTGTCTACTTCCAAATTGTATAAGGCTGCAAAACAGCTGTTGACGGCTATTAAGTTAACCGGAATTGCTGCCGATAATTAAAATAGATGACAGCAAAAAACCAGCCACTGGCTGCAGAGTACAAACTGAGGTGACGAATATATGAGACTGAATCACAACACACTGGCATACACAGCCAACAATAATTTAACAGCAATCAACAATAATCTTACCAAAGCCATGGAGAGACTTTCCTCCGGCTATAAAATTAACAAGTCTTCGGATGACCCGGCAGGTAAGGCAATATCCCAGAGAATGAATTCCCAGATTCGGGGACTGGAGAGAGCAATTGATAATTCAAATGACGGCATTTCTTTAATCCAGACCGCAGAGGGCGCACTGGATGAGATTCATTCCATTCTGGCAAGAATCCGTGAGCTGGCAGTGCGGGGCGCCAATGAGACCTATGCGGAGGAAGATAAGGACGCCATGCAGGATGAGATTGACCAGCTTGAGGAAGAGATTGACAGAATTTCCAATACCACAGATTTCAATGGGCGTAAGCTCTTAAATGGGGAATTGAACAAAAAGGGCTATACAGATAATGATGCCATGGAAATTGTAGAAATCGGTGGAGACATTGAACCGGGTGAGTATGGCTTGTATGTTGCAAGTGCAGGTACACAGGCGATATCACAGATTAATGTAATGGCAGACGGAACGGTTATTACACCGGCACAGGAGGGTACACTGCTGGTTAACGGTCTTGAGATTGAGATTAGGGCAGGAATGAGTGCAGCAGAGGTAAAGGAGAAAATCCGGGATACCGTTGATAAGATAGGAATTGATTTTGATGTACAGACCGGCAGGCTTACCACACAGGAGTATGGCAGTAAGCAGTCCATTACGGTTAAGAGTGCAAATGAAGAGCTGGCGGCTTTGTTCGGTGCAACAGGTACTACTACTACATATGGCACCAATGCCAAGGCAGCATTTCCGGTTGACGCTACGGGCACCCGGATTGGATTTGAGGAAACCGCTACCATAGATACACAGGGTAACCGTATTACCGTAACAGATAAGAACGGTTTTAAGATGGTATTTGATACAGACCCGGATGCATCCCCATATGAGACGAATGTTACCGTGCTATCTGCAGGTCCTATGGTATTGCAGATTGGCAATAATGAGGGTCAGACCCTGAATATTAATATTAATAAGACTACCGCAGAATCTCTGGAGATTGATAAGATTAATGTATACACCAACGCCTATGCCTCTGACGCAATTGAAAAGATTGATGGGGCAGTGGCAAAGATATCAGGTATCCGCTCTGCGTTAGGTGCATACCAGAACCGTCTGGACCATACAGTCACCAATCTGGAAAGTGCAGATGAGAATCTCACCAGTGCCGTATCCAGAATCCGTGATACGGACATGGCGGAGGAAATTACAGAATATACACAGCAGAATGTGTTAAGCCAGAGTGCATTACAGATGCTTGTTAAGTCTAACGCACGGCCGGAGGGATTGTTACAGTTATTCCAGAGATAGGGAAAGATTAGGAATCCGGGAGGAAGCATATGACAGATGAGCAGATGAATATATATAAAATGCGGATTACGCAGGCAAGTACCGGTGAGCTTGCGGTAATAATGCTGGAAATGGAAATCCAGTGGATGGATGAAGCGTTAGAAGCATATGAAGCCGGGAATATGGAAGAATTTATCCAGTGTGTTTCCAGGGCACAGGGAGTACAGGTGGAGCTGATGACGGTGCTGAATATGGATAATGCGGTGGCAGTGGATGTGTATTCGGTTTTTGCCTTCATTAATAAACAGCTGATTCATGCAAAGCTTAAGAGGGTTCCGCTGGATATAAAACGGTGCAGGGATATATTGGAAAAATATCGTCAAAGCTTTGAGGCGATTGCTAAAACAGATACCGCAGGCCCGGTCATGGCAGGCAGTGAAAAGGTATATGCAGGTCTGACCTATGGAGCCGGTGGGCTGGTGGAGAGCAGTATGGGCGGTACAGAATATACCGTATAGGGAGTCTGAAGGCGCTGCTTTGGTGACAGGATGGCTGTTCCATGTTCGGGACCGGAGGGAAGGTATCCTATATCTTTAACAGGGAACAGGAAAACGATGTAAGAGAGCTATTTTCTCTTGCATCGTTTTCCTGTTCCCTGTTACGCTTCTGACCGCAAAAACCATCCGCATGCTGGTATTCGGGAAAGGATTGTGGTAGAATAAGGAAGGGTAACAGATTATAAGATGTGTTACATCGGGATGACAGGATTTGAACCTGCGGCCTCTCGGCCCCCAGCCGAACGCTCTAGCCAAACTGAGCCACATCCCGAAGATGTTCTGTTTTTGCAGAACATTTATATCATATCACATTTACCGGAAAAAGAGAAGACTTTTTGATGATATCAGAATGGAGGATTATGCCATGAAAAAGGATGATTGTATTTTTTGTAAGATTGCAAATGGTGAAATTCCATCAACAACAATTTATGAGAATGAGGAGTTTCGGGTGTTTTTTGATATTAATCCGGCAAGCAAGGGGCATTGTCTGATTGTTCCAAAGGAGCACTACAGCAATATTTTTGACATTGATAAGGAAACGGCAGGAAGACTGTTTTCTCTGGCAACGGTGGTGGCTGGAAGTCTGAAGAAGGAATTGAACTGTGAGGGCATGAATATTGTGCAGAACAATGGCGAGATTGCGGGACAGACGGTATTTCATTTTCATCTGCATTTAATTCCAAGATATACAGGGGATACGGTAAATGTGGGCTGGCAGCCGGGACAGGCTGATATGGAGGAGCTGGCAGAGCTTGCCGGTGCAGTCAGAAGAAATATGTAGTGTAAGGGTGTATGGATATGGGTAATCCGATGATAACGGTTAAGGACATGAGCTTTGCCTATGGAAAAGATGATGTCTTGACAGACGTGAATTTTACAATAGAAGAACAGGAATATGTAGGGATTATCGGTGCCAACGGAGCAGGGAAGAGCACGCTGATGAAGCTTATTTTAGGACAGCTGTCACCCACTAAAGGAGAGGTTGTGGTAGCCACAGACTCCATTGGCTATGTTCCCCAGGTGGGCTTTCACGCTGTAAATAATTTTCCGGCGAATGTGGAAGAAATCGTGATGACAGGGCTGCATTCAGAGATAGGAATGTTCCATTTCCCGAAAAAGGAGCACCGGCAGAAGGTGTCAGAGACCTTACGGCTTGTAGGTATGGAGGATTACCGCAGACGTATGCTGTCCGAGCTTTCCGGGGGACAGCAGCAGAGAGTTTTAATTGCCAGGGCGCTGATTCAGAATCCAAAGCTTCTGGTGCTGGACGAGCCCTTAACCGGAATTGACAAGGAGGCTGGAGAAATGCTCTATCAGTTGCTGGATAAGCTGAATAAGGAATATGGCATGACAATTGTTATGGTTACCCATAACATGGAGCAGGTGGCACGCTACACCAACCGTTTCTATCATGTAAATAATGGAAATGTGCATCTGGACAAATCCTCTATCCTCTGCGATGAGGTGATGAAGGAGAAAATGATTATGTCCAAGCCCAAAAAATACAGCAGCCGTTGTAAGGCGGGCAGGAAAACCTATCCGGGTAAAAATGCCCAGGCACCGGAGAAAGAGGCGCCGTATGATGCATCCTTCAAGGGCAAAAGAGATTCACTGGCGCAGAAGGAGGATGCATCATGTTAGATATATTTCAATATGAATTTATGCAGAAGGCATTTCTGGTGGGCATTCTTCTGGCAGTTATTATTCCGTTAATCGGTGTAATCGTGGTATTAAAGCGGCTTTCCATGATAGGGGATGCCTTATCCCATACCTCTCTTGCCGGTGTGGCATTAGGGCTGGTTTGGGGCATCAATCCCATTGTCGGGGCAGTGCTGGTATGCGTGATAGCGGCATTCAGTATTGAGGCAATCCGGCGGCGGCTTCCCAGATATGCGGAGATTTCCATTTCCATCATTATGTCGGTGGGAATCGGTCTTGCCAGTGTATTATCCGGTTTTGTTGAGGATGGGGCTGCATTTAATTCTTTTCTGTTTGGAAGCATTGTGGCGATTACGGATACGGAGGTGGCGCTGGTGGTTATTGTCACCGTCATTGTTGTAGTCACGTTTTTCCTGTTATATAAGGAATTGATGTTTATTACCTTTGACGAGCAGGGGGCTGTTTTAGCAGGTATTCCGGTGAAGAAAATCAATTTTGTCATTACACTGTTAACAGCGATTACTGTATCTGTGGCGGCGAGAAGTGTGGGGGCGCTGATTGTGTCCTCCCTGATGGTAATTCCGGTTGCCTGTGCCATGCAGCTGGCGAACAGCTATAAGAAAACCGTTATTTTTTCTGTATTGTTTGCACTGCTGTTCACGATTGTGGGATTATTTTTATCCTATTATTTTAATCTGAAGCCTGGTGGAACCATTGTGCTGACAGGAGTAGTCGTACTGATTCCGCTGATGATATGGAAAAAGGAATAAAAGCGATACCCTTTTTGTATGAAAATGACAAACAGGGTATAGCTTTTTTCTATAACCGGACATAGAAAAGCAGAATTATACAGCAATGGAAATATGTGGTACTATTTTATACAAATAAAACATACTAAATTGATAGGAAAGTAGGTAATTGATATGGCAGGAAATTATTTATTTAAGGTGTACCAGGCAGAGGATTATATTTCTATTGCAGAGGAGACAGCAAAATGGATTAAGACCACAGAGAAAATAACGCCTTTTGGAAAGAGGTGGAATCAAAGTCCGGATTCGGCGGAGGATTTCTCCGATTATCCGATGCTGACGGAAAAAGCGTTATATGGCGGTTCGGCGGGTGTTGGTTTATTCTATCTGCGTCTGTATCAGGTTACGGGAAAGGAGGAATACCTGCTTGAAGCAAAGGCAGCAGCAGCTGATATTATAGCGACAGATGAAGGAAGCGCATTTTATGAAAATGCTTTGAATCATGCAAAGGGTACGGAGGATAAGCTGGTTCATGTAAAAAATATGCCGGGGTGGATTACCGGTTACTATAACGGTCCTACGGGAAGCGCCTATCTTGTGCTGAAGCTCTATGAGGTTACGGGAGAGGAAGCCTATAAGGATTATGTGGTAAAGGCGTCGGATGATTTGCTGGCGGCGGCAAAAAAAGCTCCGGAGGGGATTTATTGGAGCGAACAGAACGATTTATGCGGAGATGGGGGATTTGTCACCTATCTTGTCTCCACATGGGAGATAACAAAGGATGACAAATACTTAAATGCGGCAAGGGATTTGGGAAATTACATTGTTTCCAAGGGCAAAGCTGCTCCCAATGGTGGAAAATACTGGAATGTTGTGGATTTGACAATTATTGATTTCCCTGCGGATGTGTTCTGGGTAAATCTTGCCCATGGTACCTCCGGTGTAGGCTGGATTTTTACAATTCTTTACAGGGCCACAGGGGATGAAGTATTTTTGCAGGCGGCAAGGGATGCGGCAGCATATATTCAGGGTATTGCCGTAGGTGATGATGAGGCTGTACTTGTTCCGTATCTGGATAGTCTGGAACGGGGACCTTCGACAGAGTTTTATTATCTCAGTACATGCCACGGACCGGCTGGCACAGCATTGTTATTTGAAGCCTTATATACCATTACGAAGGAAAAGGATTATCTGGACTGGGTAAAAAGACTTTCAAGAGGCATTATTGAAGCAGGCGCCCCGGAAAATTATTCACGGGGATACTGGAGAAGCCAGGCATTGTGCTGCGGTACGCCGGGCTTGCTGGAGCATTTTATATCCGTATATAAGCTGACAGGAGAGGAAGAATTTTTAAATTATGCAAAGCGTACTGCCAGAACCGTTATAGGGCAGTCCCATGTAGATGACAATCCAAATGATATTTATAAGGCGGGAAATTCCAGGAGATGGCTGGGAAATTGGTGGAGAACCATCCCACAGGATGTTCACAGCTATTCGGGGCTGTATATCGGTACAGCAGGCAATGCGTGGAGCTTGTTGACCTTAGCAGGCGTATTAAAGAATGAAGATTATATACAAATTGTGGAATACAATTATCAGTAAGAGAGGATGAAGCATCATGGGAAAAATATATGATTCAATAACGGAATTGGTGGGGAAAACACCGCTGGTAAGGTTACATCGATATGAAGAGGCAGAAGGCATCAGTGGACATATTTTAGGAAAATTTGAATATTTTAATCCTTCAGGAAGTGTAAAGGACAGGGCGGCTCTCAATATGATTTTGGAAGCAGAGTATGAGGGAAAGCTCAAGCCGGGAATGACGATTGTAGATTACACAAGCGGAAATACAGGTATTGGCACAGCTACATTTGCAAATGCAAAAGGCTATCATTATGTAGCGGTAATACAGCCGGGGGTTTCTGTTGAACGCTCACAGATTTTAAAGGCATTAGGCGCTGAACTTTTACAGGTGACAGATGTTCCGGGATTTGCGGAAATGTTAAAAACAGGGCTTTCACTGGAGGGACTGGAGGATGTAATGGGCAGCTTTGCCAAATCAAAGGGGTGGTTTTATATTAACCAGTGCTCAAATCCGGCAAATGCAAGGGCGCATATTATTGGAACCGGTCCTGAGATTTGGGAAGATACCAACGGAAGGGTGGATTATGTTGTCCAGCTGGTAGGAACAGGCGGTACGTTATCCGGATTGTCCGCATATCTGAGAACAAAGAATCCGGATGTAAAGATTATCGGAGCACAGCCGGCGAAGCAGTCCCTAAAGGATTCAGCATTTCCGGAGCGGAATACAATTGACGGCGTGCTGAAATTTGACGGAGTACCGGAGGATAAGGTTCCGACATTATTTCATCAGTTTAATGCCGTCTATGACGAATGCTTTGATGTGATTGCGGAGGATGCATACGAAGCGGGCAGGAAGCTTGTGGGCAGCGAAGGCTTTTTTGTAGGACAATCCGCAGGCGCAGCGCTCTGGGTGGCAACACAGATAGCAAAGAGACCGGAGGCAGCCGGAAAGAATATTGTGGTAATTTTAGCAGATAATGCATTTAAATATTTGTCAACAAACATGTATAAATAAAAAGGTGTGAAGCATTATAACTCTTCGGCTTTATAGGTAGTGTAGCCCTCATAATAGTAGCTATGGTCGATGCCTTTCATATAAATTTCGCGGCTATTCACTTCATCGGTTAAGGCATTCTTCAGGATGTATTTTAATTCAATATCTTTAACAGGGCTCCGTTCCATTGCAAGCAGATAGTCGTCTTTATCTACCTTGCTCCAATCTACCACCTTGCCGATTTCTGTTTTGAGCATAAGGTCAAGCCATATACGGGTGCTTCGCCCATTGCCCTCCCGGAACGGATGTGCAATATTCATTTCTACATACTTTTCGATAATTTCATCAAAATTGGATTGCGGCATTTTATCAATATTTTTAAGTGCCGCTTCCAGATATATGATTGGTGCAAAGCGGAAATTTCCTTTTGCAATATTTACTTTACGAATATTTCCTGCAAAATCATAAATACTCTCAAAAAGATATTTGTGTATTGCTTTGAGTGAAGAAAACTTCCCTGCTTCCAATGTATCAAGCATACCGTTTTCAAAAAGCTCTGTAGCTTTTTTCTTACTTATTCGTTCTTCCTCGCGGGCAAGGTCGGCAGAATTTGTAAGCCCTAATTTATTTTGAAGTGCCATAAATAAGCCTCCTTATTTGTTGTTAAAAGAATAAACGAAACTAATAAAATTATATCATGAATACCTCTTAAAAATCAACGGCATTCCGCCGTTTTAATTAGGCGCTATGATTGTTGTTTGCGATAAAATTTCAATAAGCAGGTTAATGGCATCCATAAATCCCTGTTTATAGGCAGCCCTGCCGTAATCGCCACCTCTTTTATTGCATGCAGATAATGCGTCATCCATAGCCAGCCATTGTTCACGGCTTAAGCCCATGGCAGAAAGCGCCTCTATTTTTCTTTGAATTTCCCTGGTGGTTTGCTGGTATTGTGTATCGCTTTTAATAGTATTTTCCAGAGCGGTAGAGATTCTCAGATTAAAAAGGGATTCCAATAAGGGTTCTGATGTGCCGGTGTCCGACTCTCTTTTTACTTGTTCTGCGATTTTATAAAATGTCTCTGTAAATGTATCCATGTTAAGCCTCCATTGTGTTGATAAACAGATAAGCAATCACTATTTTACTAATGCCTGTTTTTAATTTTAGCATGGATAAACAGAATAATGTTTCGTTATGAAGAAATATTTAAAGCTGCATTTGCATATTGTAACAATACATTATCAATGCTTTCAAATTCAATTAAAATAATATCATGAATTGCAACTGTGATATTTTCCATGGGCTGGGCGTTAGAGATATCCAGACATGCAAAGGTAAGCATACCATTTTCAATCTCTTTTACATAGCCGCTTTCCGGTTCCTCGTTGTCCGTCTCGATTATGATTACCATATCATTGTCCAGTGCATATTGAAGCACCTGAAAAATTAAAGACTTTTCTGTGTCTAAGGCAACAGGCTTTAGGGAAAACCATTCGGAGTAGGGATGATTTTCATTATATTCCATATATTTGCCGATTTTGTTAAGATATTCCGTATCATATTCCAGCCGGGATATGATTTCCTTTTTTATCACATAATAGCCTGTTATTTTCCCCTGCGTATCAATGTCTTCAAAAACGACACATTCATTATTCTGGCAGAATACCCTGCCCACGCTGAAAGTGTCTGTGTTTTTGGTATAGATTTCTGCAATACCGGATTCTTTTACTGTCATATAAACACCTGCTTTCTTTTTGTCAGTATTTGTTTTAGAATAATCTAGATAATTGAAATTTGCAATAAAAAACACATTTAATTATGACCATCTCTTTTTTACAAAAAAATACTCCATGGAAATTACTATACCATGGAGCATCCTTTTTTTCCCAATTAAGCCAGATAGTGATATACCAGAACAAAATGACATATACTTCCTAACATGACGAAGCAGTGAAACAGCTCGTGATTACCAAAATTCTTCCAATGAAATTTCTTTAAAAGAGGCAGCTTTAATGCGTAAATGATACCTCCCACCGTGTAAATGATGCCGCCGACTAAAAGCCACATAAAGGCGGAGGTTGATAACTCCTTCATAATTGGAGAAAATGCAAATACAACGAGCCAGCCCATCCCGATATACATAGCGGAGGACAGCCAGTGCGGACAGTTAATCCAGCATATTTTGAAAATAGAGCCGATTATAGTAATCGCCCAGACCGTTGCCAGCAGAGGAAGACCAATTCGCTTTGGCAAAACAATCAGGCAGATAGGAGTATAAGAACCGGCAATCATGACAAAAATCATGGAGTGGTCAATCTTGCGGAGCAGTGTGTTTACTTTTTCTGAAATGTCAAAGGTATGGTAAATGGTACTGGCTCCATACAGGCAAATCATGCTGACAATGAATACAACAAATGCTCCCAGATAAGAGCTGTTATCCCCATGGGATGCTTTTATAAGCAGAGGTGTTGCAGCCAGTGCGGCAACCACCATTCCGATAAAATGTGTCAATGCACTTCCGGGGTCCTTAACCTTTTTTAATGATGATGTATGCATATAATCACAACCTTTCTAAAATAAATCTATATAGGTTTGCCATAACGTAAAGTTATAAAAATTTTATGATGTAGTATTAGAAACTATGTCTTGTTGACTGTATATTACCTGTCTCTTATACACATCTCCGAGCCCACGAGACTCGACGTCATCT
>UQXF01000052.1 GCA_900544905.1 uncultured Clostridium sp. | reverse complement strand
CTGTTTCCAGCACATCCGGGTTCTGGCTGTTGGTTGTGGTCTTTTTGGTTACCTCACCAAATACATCATACTCGTAAGTATTTTTCTGTAAAATACTGCCATTCTTATCCTTATCGACCTGTGAAACAAGCTGTCCGGCGGCATCGTACTCCCGGGTCTCCGTGGAGCCGTCCTCCCTGGTTATCTTGTTGAGTCTTCCGTAGGCATCATATCCGTAGGTAAAGGTTCCCCCGCTGCTGCTGGTCATCCTGGCGGTACTGCCGTCCGCATTGTATTCGTACCGCACGATTTCTCCGCCCGGGTAGGCCAGCTCCATCAGGTTGCCCAGTTCATCATAGGCATACTTTACCTCCCTGCCCTGGTAGTCTGTGTAGGAGGTCACCCGGTTTAAGCGGTCAAAGGTTCTCTTTATGGTCTTTGTCTCACCAAACAGCCCTGCCTTTTCACTGACACCGGTCAGGTTCCCGTTTAAGTCGTAGGTATAGGTAACCGTTCCCAGCTCATCCTTTACGGTCTTTAACCGGTTCAGGCTGTCATAGGTGTAGGTGGTCTTTTCGCTGGCGCTGTCCGTCATTTCCTCTAACAGAAGCTTGTCATTATACTGGTATTCGGTACGGTTCCCGATGGCATTTTCTTCCTCCGTGAGCAGTCCTTTTTCATCATAGGTATAGCGGTACGGTCTCACCGCACCCTCTGCGGCATTCTGGTTCGGGTCCTTCATGGAAATGACCCTTCCGAAGCTGTCAAAGACAACGGATGAAATGCCTTCCATGGCATCCTCCACCTGGGTGTTTCTTCCCAGGTCGTCATAGGTGTAGTCTGTCATACGCACTTCACCGGTCATCCGGTAGCAGCCGTCTGCGCCTTTGCTCCCCTTCCTGCCTTTGCTTGCCCGGACAAGCTGCCCTAAGGTATTATAGGTATTTTCTGTCACCATCCCTTTGGCGTCCACCGTCTGGAGCACTCTGTTTTCCGTGTCATAAATGGTCTCGGACAGGATATGGTTTTCCCCGTCCGTGGTCTTTACCCCGCGTCCTGCCGTATCATACCAGGTGGTGGTGCTTCCTCCGTTTACCACATCCTTCTCTGTCACCGTATGGTTTTTGATGCTGTAGCTTAAGGTTGTAAGGATGATATTGTCCTTCGAGCCCGGCTTTTTCATTCCGGTCTCAACGACACGGTCTAAGGAGTCATATCTGCTGTAAAATACCCTTCCCGTGCAGTCCTCGGTTTCTAAAAGATTGCCATTGCCGTCATAGCGGTACAGGGTTTTGTTTCCCTCCGGGTCCACTGCCTCCGTTACATTTCCGTGGATGTCATACGCATAGGAGGTAACAGCCGTTTCCTCCTTTTTATCCCCGATGGTCTCCGTCTTCACCCTGCCTGCCGCATCATAAGTATAAGCAGCCGTTGGCTGTGCGGTGCTGCTGATTAGGCTTACCCGCCAGCTGTCATCATAGGTATAGGTTGTTTTGGTTCCCGCTGTGTCAACCGAATAATTCAGCTTTCCATTCGGGTAATACCGGTATTCCGCTGTCAGGTTGTCTGTCTCCGTGGCTCCCTTGTCCAGGCATACCGCCGTCTCCTTCGTCACATTTCCTGCCAGGTCATATTCATAATGTGTCTCCGAAAGCTTTTTGCTTCCTTTCTTTTCCACCTCCTTCGTCTTATTGCCGGTCTTGTCATAGGTGTTCTCAATGACGGTTCCGCTCTTGTCATCCGTCACGCTCTTTAACAGCCCTTCCTTTGTGTAGGCGTAGGCTGTGACAGATACTGCCTCCGTGGATGCATCCGTTGCATAAACTGCCTCCTTCACCATCTGGTTATTTCCATCATAGGTATAGACAGTCCTTGCCCCGGCTGGCTCTGTCTTAGCAGTCAGGTTGCCCCGGCAGTCATACCCATAAAAGGTACATCCACCCTCGGTATCCATTACCGTATCCGTTCTGCCAAGGTCATCATACAGAGTGGTCGTGGTGTAAGCTTCCCCGGTAACCGTATCCTTTATGGTGGTCTTCTCCACCTGTCCCTGCTTGTTGTAGGTATAGGTTGTGACATTACCGTTTTTATCCTTTACAGATGTCAGGTCACCCTTGCTGTAAGTATACTCTATTTTCTTCTGGTCTGCATCTGTTTCCGTCAGGAGCTGTCCGCTGTCATTGTAGGTATAGGTAACTGTATTCTGGTTCTGGTCCGTCACCGTGTGTACCAGTCCGTTGTCATAATAGGTCGCAGACATACTCTCGCCACTGCAGTTTACCATGGTGAGCATGTTGCCGTCGCTGTCATAGGTCATGACAGTCTCTGCCTTATCCCCGTTCATCAGGCTGTTTTCAATACATGTCATGTTGCCGTCACTGTCATAACGGTATACGGTGCTGTATCCATTGGCGTTGTTTACCGCCGTCTGATTTCCGTCCTCATCATAGGTCATAAGGGTCTCATCCCCTGCCTCATTGGTCTGGCAGGTAATGTTTCCATATGCATCCGTAACCGTCTTCTTGGTCTGTCCGTTCCGTGTGGTTACGGTAGTGGTAAGGCTTCCGTCCTCATCGCTCTCCTTATAGGAGAATTTCGTCACATTGCCAAGGGCGTCCTTCTGGGATTTCACCCTTCCCGCCTTATAGGTATCTGTCCCGGCTGCCTTTTCATCCTCTCCCATCACATAGCTGTTGGTAACATAGGTGACGTTGTCGTTACCCGTCACCGTCAGGATACGGTGCTTCTTATCATAGGTATAGTAGGTATTCTCCCCTAAGGCATTGGTAAACTGCTTTAAGCATTTGTCACTATCATAGTAAAAATAAGCTGTCCTGCCAGTCCCATCCTTTACGGATTCCACCAGCTTGTCCTCATTCAGCGTATAAATGAGATGTCTGCCCGATACCTTGTCTGTCACGGTAACAGACTTTTCTGTCCGCTTTATGGTAAGGGTTTTTCCCTCCTTATTCTCCATGGAGGTAAGATTTCCCTTGTCATCAAAACGGGTGGTATTTCCCGCTGCATCCGTCAGGGTATATTTACCCGCTGCATCCCGCTTTAAGACATACTCCGCCTTATTTTCATTTATGCATTTAAAGCTCTGCTTCTTCGGAATCTGGCTGATATCCATGTATAAATATCCGTTGGCATCGGTCTTGTATTCTGCTTTGCTCTCGTAATCCTCAGCTAAGAATGTATAAAATCCGGTTGGCGATACATAGTAGCGCACCGTGCCATCCTTCATGTCAAGGATTCTCGTCTCATAGTTATGTGCCCAGCCGTAACCGAACTCCCCAAGCTCACCGGTGGCATTGGAATCATAACTAAGTTCTGCCGATACCGGATTCACCCCCTGTACCGACATGGCGGCAATACTGTCAGTGTAGCCTCCGGTACTGACATTTACCGGGTCTGCCTCCGTATTATCCCCGGTATCCTCCGGATAGGTTAAATCCGGTACCGGAACATGGGATGCCACCGGTGACAATTTAACCCTGACACCTAAGTTCTCTCCCTCTAGAACTTTACACTCCGCTTCCACTAATTTTTTATAATCAAACCATTTCTCTCCTTTAACCGGAAGTGCGGTCTTATAAATTCCCGATATGGACTCTCCCGGCTTTAAGCATTCCACAGCCACACCGTCACCGGCTGACATCACCGGCGTCTGGCGGCTTCCATCCACCGATGTCACAAACCGCTTACTGTTGTTGTGCTGTGTGCCAAAGGTGGTATATACATTATAAAACTCCTTGCTTCCCTCGTTGGACAGGGTAAAGTACACATAGTACTGCTCCCCCTTTTCCGCCCGGTCCTCCGGCTGGATGGTAAGCACCAGCCCGTCCCCTGCGGTCACATCAAATTCGTTGGACTCAAAATTACAGGTAATTCCCGCATCAAACGGCTGCAGAGTTCCGGTAAGCAGGGCATTTAACTTATACTTGCCCGGTGTATCACCTCTCACATACCAGGTCACACTTCCGCTTTCCCCTCCCTTTAAATCTGGAAGCTTCTGTGTGTAACTCTGTCCCTGGCTGGTTCCTGCAAGACTTATACCCTGCGGCAGCTGTAAGGTTGTTTCCAGATTCTTCGCCACAATGGTCTGGCTGTTTGCATTGTTATATACAATCAGCGTCGCCTCATACATATCCTTTAACCAGGATATGGACTGGGTAATCCGTATGGTATAGTAAAACTCCGGCTCCGGTTCTTCATCCTCCGGTGTTGACGGCGTACCGCCTCCGCCAGGACCGCTTCCGCCTCCGCCGTCACCTCCGCCGCCACCGCCGCTGTTACCGCCCTTGGTTACCACCGGTTTTGCCGGTTCCAAATAATCATCCTTTACATCCGGATTCCGATGGTCATCCATAAAGGAAAGCTTGGTCTGTACCGTAAACACATGCTGGTTTGCCGGGTCTGAAAGGTCAACGCCCGCATCCACAAGCTCGTCAAAATCCATCTGTCTTACCGTGAAATCAGCGGTCATAGTTTCCCCCTCATCCAGGGTAAACACATACTGTGTTTCACCATACAGTTCAATCTCCACCATCTTCTCCACCGCCATATAGCCCGGCTTATAGAGGGCAATCCGGTAGGTTCCCGGCTTCTGCATAATGACAGCCTGTCCGTTCTTATCCGTATAAGAGGTATCATTATGCTCAGAGGAAGAATTGACATATACCGTCACGTTTTTGAGCGGGCTGCCTGCCGCATTTTTTACCTCAATCACAGCCTTTCCTGCTCTGCTCTTTGGCAGGACTGTCACCTTCACCGTGGTATCGGACACATTTCCGCTGGCGTCCTCCACCGTCAGGGTCACATTATATTCTCCCTCTGTCTTATAGGTATGGGACGGATATGGATTGCTGCCCTGGCTGCTGCCGTCTCCAAAATCCCATGTATAACCGGTAATCCGGTCATTATCCGTGGAGTCCATGCCGTTAAATACAATTTCATAGCCCTCCACCACAGAGGTATTTGCCTGGATAACCGCTGTTGGTTTCTGGTTGTCCACCGCCCGGGGCTTCACATAGGACACCGCCGAATAGGCACAGTTGCCCGCCTTATCCTGTATCATCAGCTGGTAGGCATAATTATACCGTGGATTTACATTGTTATCCCGGTACATCAGGCTTCCGGTTCCCGTTGCAATGACAGAAAATTCCGTCTCTGTCTGCTCATTTTTCCGGTACAGCACATAGGAAACCTCCGGTTCTGCCGTGTAATGCAGCTCCGTACACCAGTCCCCTGCCTCAGCAAACAGCTGTGGAGCCGCAAGGGTCACATTACAGATATGGCATGTGGAAGCAAGCTGTTCACTGATGTTTCCTGATGCATCCTTTGCGGTGACACAAATCTGGTAGACACCGTTTGCATACTGTTTCGTATCAAGGTCGCAGGACACAGTTCCTCCGTTGACAGCGGTCTCCACCGTATCCAGTATAATTCTTGTGCTTCCCTCCTCCGTACTCTTAAGGGCAAACTCCACACTGGCAACCCGGTCATTGTCGGATACATAGGCAGAAAGCTGTGTGGTTCCCGAAATCCAGCTGTCCTCCTCCGGTACAATACTGTATACCTTTGGCACCTCATCATCTGGAAGCTTCTGTCCCACTGCCACATTGGAATATTCACTTTCATTGCCCGCATGGTCTACGGCTGTAAGCTTATAGGAATAGCTTGTCTCATAGGACGCACTGCGGTCATAGTAATCCTTTGTATTTATGGAAGCCGCAACACAGCTGTAGGAGTTAAGACCCTCCACACTGCGGTACAGACGGTATGCCGCCACATCATTGTCCAGCGGCTCATTCCATTTCAGATGAATGTTTCCGGCATCCCCCTCTGCGGTGAGCCTGTCCACTGCCGCCGGCGCCGTTTTATCTACAATACACTGGATTAAAATCTGGTCCCTGTCTCCTTCATTTCCTGCGGTGTCCACAGAATATGCACGCAGATACAGCTCTCCTTCCTTTTTATCCGAAAGCTCCATGGAATATTTTACAGTATATTCCTTTGCCGGAGTTTCCGGGCTTTCCCTGTAAAGCTCCTCCCAGGTTGTCTGGTCATAGGAATATTCGATTACCACCTCTGCCACTGCCATGTTATCGTAAGCCTTGACCTGGATTGGAATACTGCTGTTATAATAACCTCCATTCGGAGCTGCAGAAAGAATCCTCGGTGCAATGGTGTCCGCACCTACAGTCACTGATACCGGTTCAGAGGTCTCTCCCCGGTTACCGGATTGGTCATAAAAGGTCACCTGATACTGCACCGTCTCCTCCGGTGCCAGCCCCTCAATCACACAGCCCGTGGTTGTGGTAGTCCGGGTAATTTCCTTTACCGTTCCCTCCCCGGTAAGCTGCTCTACCACTGCGTATGCATAATCCTCATCCACAGGGTTGTCCCATGACAGAAGTACTGTGGTGAAACGGACCTCTGCGGTAAGTCCTGACGGACATTCCGGTCCCCGGTTGTCGATTTCATAAGAGCATACAAATTCCTCCCCATTGCTGTTGCCTGCCGCATCATATACCGTAAACCGCAATGTAAGCTCCTCTTCCCACAGGGCTGTATCAAGGGTATAGCCGGCTGTCCCCTCCACAGCCGGAAGCTCTGCCAGAGTGATATATTCCTCCTCTGTCCTGTCATAGCCTTCAATGGTAACATGGTCAAGCCCCTTATTATCCGTTGCCTTTACCGTAAACTCCACTTTTCCGGTCAGGGTACCATCCAGAGGCGCCACGCTCTCAATCCGCGGCTCCTCTTCGTCTGCATTTCCGGTTACGGATACCCCATCGGAGCATTCGCCCTCTAATCCCTCTTCATCATACGCCGCCACGTAATAAGTATACTCCACTCCCTCTTCAATACTCTTGTCGTAATAATATGTCTTATCCGGATTACCGCTGTCAAGAAGCAGCTCCTTTTCCATTCCTGCCTGCTGACGGTAAATGCGGTAGCCTGCAATATCTGCCTCGGTTCCCTTTGCAAAGCTTATCACCGCAACACCGTTTCTTGCCTCTGCTCCCACCTCGGACAATTTAGACGGCGCCGAGCGGTCCAGATAATAGGTGTAATGCTCCTCTGTCTCGCTGCCTCCTCCGTCGGTGATGCGCACAAGCACCTCTATTTCTTCACCCTGTATCTTTGAGGTGTCTAAGACTGCCGACGCCGTAATCTGCTGGCGGTAGGTAGTATTCTTTCCTGCTGTCTTGTTAAAAAGCTCCTTAAATTCCTCGTTTTCCTGTTCCCTGTATGCCATGTAGACCTGGTATCCGCTGCTGCTTCCCGCATTTGTAAAGCTTACAGTAACATTCGTCTTTGTTCCGGAAAGCTTTGCATAATTATCCGGAGACATTTCTGCAATCTCCACTGCCTGGGTGTAAAAGCTGTACTCCTCGGAAAGCTCTGACTCATTGCCAGCCGCATCATAAGCCGTAAGCTGGTATACATAATGGGTATTGGCTTCCAGTCCGCTGTCGGTATAAACAGTAGCTGCAGTGTCTTTTATAAGCTCCCCGTTCCGGTAAATATGGTAGCCTTTCGTCTCCACATTGTCCCCGGATGCCTGCCAGCTTATGGTAAGCGCTTCCCCATACCGCTGTATTAACTCCACGCCCTGTGGAACCGCCGGTGCCTCCTCATCCTTTAAGGTTGTCACGGTAACCGTCCCGGAAAGGGCAGATGTGTTAAGGGTTGCATCCTTTGCGACCACATAGTAGCTGTACTGTGTATCCGGTGTCAGATACCGGTCTGTATAGGACGTACCAGACACAGTCATAATCTTTTTATCATTCCGGTAGATATCATAACCTGCCACACCGGTATCGTCCGTGGAAGCATCCCATGACAGGGAAACCTTTGTATAGGACACATTAGATGCGGCAAGCCCTGCCGGGGCAGTCGGGGCAATGATGTCCTGGATATCTTCTACCAGCGCCCCGCACATATCCTCCACATCCCGGTTAAAGACATAGTAATCCCTTGGTTTTGTAAGGGTTAAAGTGCCAAGCCTTGTGGAAGCAGCTAATGTCACCTTCTGGGTATAGGCAATACCCCGGGCGTTCATCTTGCCACTTAAAATGGTGTTATGCTTTTCATCTGTTTTCACATAAGCCGCACCTAGGGTTAAATTACCTTTTACCTCCATGGTTCCGGCAGATAAAATAAGCTCTCCGTAATTTGCCGTCATATCCCCGGTAATCTGGACAATATCCGCTTCCTTTTCCATTTCAAGAGTTGCATTATAATAATTCTGTACGGTAAAATCATTCTGAACCTGTACAACACCGCCATTTGGCTTCAGGGTATGTCTCAATACCACAGAGCCTGCCGCAAGATGCCTTCCGTTTACATCCAACGGCGCATATATAAAGAGCTCGCCTTTCACATTCAAATCCTGGCTCATCGTCACTCCATTAGTCTCAAGGTAGAGATTCCCCTCCCATTCCGTAAACGGAAATACCTGTCCGGTGGTCCAGTAAACGGTCTTGCCGGTCACACCATTTAATTTTCCGTTACCGGTCACCGGATTATTAATCGTAATATTGCCTGCCAGAATAACCCCCTCTGCCGAGGTGTTGGCAAGCTGGATAGTTCCAAATCTCAAATCACAGCTATTTATGGAAACCGTCTGTTTTTTCTCTCCGGAAAAGACCATGGTAAATTTGGCCGGCAGATAAGTATAATCCCGGCACTCGTAAGAAAGATTCCCTTTCATCTCAAAGGTTCCCTGTGTCATGTCCTCTGTAAGCGACAACCCTGATACCAGCCTTACATCTCCCTCAACATATACCGTATCTGCTTCCCGGTCCATAACCAGCCTCGCATGGTTTGCCACATAGTTTCCCTTGCCGTCCAGATTCCCCATGGTATAGCTGCCCTGGATTTTAAGTGCACCGCCATTTATCCTTATCACACCATTCTTCTGGATATAATCTCCCATAACCGTAAGGGTATGCCCGTTCAAATCCATGGTTCCAAGCAGCTGTATAAAATCTCCGGATATTACGGTATCCTTTGTAAGAGTATATCCCGCCTCGCCCTCTGTATAAAAAGTAAGCTTATGCTCCAAATCCGTCACGGTCTCCGCATCAAACAGACCGGCAGAATATACGCCCTCCTCCGATGTATTACGGATGACCAGCTCCTGAAAACAAAACCGTGCTTTGCCATCCGCAATGTTCTGCTTTGTACCGCCGCTTAAGATGAGACGGTTTGTACCGGAACCACTGTAATAGGAAACGCTGCTTATGATATTTCCCTTGATTTCCAATATACCGTCCGGCTGGACAATACCATAGACGTCATTTAAGGTACAATTTCCCTCTACCGTTAAGTGATGGTCATTCAGCGTTAATCCTCCCAGCCCTACATCCCCCGCTATACAGACATCCCTCTGCAAATCCATTTTCTCCGGAAAATATAGGTTTGCATAAATGGTATCGTCAGGCATCGTCATTCCGGGCTGGCAGTATATCGTACCGCTTACCGGATATCCGTTTGTCTGCAGATTTCCATTCACATAAAAATAGGAGCTGCATGTAATTCCTTTCTCATTGGCAAGGGCAAGGCCTCCCAATCGCACACTGGAACCGTTAAAGGTCATCTTCTGCTGTTCCACACCGTTAAAAAGCAGGGTGGACGCCTGTCCCATATAAAAATATCCGTACAGCACCTGAAAGTCTCCCAAAAGCTCAATGGTTCCGTCCGTACATTTCATATTAGTGCTGTCTGAAAATGCCGTGTACAGATTCCTATGAACCGTCACCCGTTCCTTTTCCTGTGCCATAATAAGCTTTGCTCCCGTCACTGCATAGGAATAAGTTCCATCCGGTTTTTCGGTGCGTTTGGCAATATAGTAGTTCCCCTCTATATCCAGACTGCCGCCATTTAGATTCATGGCACCGTCACTCTGTATCAGGTCTCCCTTTACGGTCAGGGTATGCCCGTTCAAATCCATCTCCCCGCCTGACAGGAGCAAATCCCCCTCTATCACCTCATCTGCTTCCAGTGTATAACCTAAGATTCCACCATCCGCAAAGGTTACCTTCGTACCGGCAGAATTATCAATTGCCTGGCATATCAGATAATCTGTCACATAAACCCCGTCTTCACTTGTGTTCTGCAAAATCAAATTTCCCAGGGTATGCTTTGTATTGCTCATTGTAACAGTCTGTTTTCCGGAACCGTTTAAGATGACGTTTACATTACTGTCAAAGAGCCATGCATAATAACTGTCGAAAGCAATATCCCCGCCAATTGTAATCGTTCCTGCCTTCAAGGACTGCCTCAAATATGCACTGAAACAGACATCCTGAACAACCGTAACTTTTCCGGAAGGTTCATTCATGTAAAAATGGTCACATCTTTCCATGATTAAATTTCCACACAAAAGAGAGCCCTTTTGAATATCCAGAATACTGCGATATTCCAATGTCACCGTTCCACTGGCAGCAAACTGGCTTGTCCCCAACTTCAAATAAATATCATACCCAATATAAGCATTTCCGTCAATGGTCACATCCCTTTGCAGTGTTACACTTTCTACGATTCTTACATCACCCTGATAGGTGTCTTCTGCAAAAACAGTTGTATTACCCATTCCAAGCGTACCCTCCACCGGACAGCTCTGAATCACGGTTCCATACGCTCTCACAACCGTTGAAAATACTGTCTTTTCCTTACTGTCCAGCTCAAGATTTGAAAAACAAGAATACTGCGTGTCTGTAAGAGATATATTTTGTGTACCATTCCCTGAAAATACCACAGTATGCTGCTTTTCTGCCTGAAAGGAACTTCTGTTTCCCGTTTGTGTAAAATTCCCCTTTAATTCCATGGTTCCGGCTGTCAGATAACCGGAATGGCTTATGGTACTGTCCGTCTCAAAATCCCCGTCCACCAGCAGATAATCCTGCTCATTGGTCATCTTAAGCACACCGTTTTTTACCGTCAGATTTCCCCGGACGTGATAACTGTGGCCGTTTAAATCCAGCACTCCACCGGCAATTACCAAATCCCCGTCATACTCTCCATCCTCCTCCAGGGTAAAACCATGGATACCGCCAGAAGCATAGGATAACACACCTTGTCTACATGCCACATTGATAACAGCAGCATTATCCGCCACCACCACGCCTTCCGGATTGTCCACTACAATATTTTCCAGCTGGGTGCTGGCATGGGACAGTTCAATGCGCTGTTCCCTTTCACCGTTAAACACCAGCTGCGCATTTTCTGCCGCTATGACATAGCCATTCTCCCTTACCATGTCCCCGGCTATTTCAATGGTTCCCGAAGAAATCATATGCTGGCTGCTTCCCTTTGCAACATAATCGCCCTCTATGGTAAATACACTATTCTCCCCACTCACAGCAAGGCTTCCATTATACTGGCAGAAATCTCCCTCCACGGTTATATGGCTGTTCTTAATAGTTGTAACCGCAGAAGCTGCCGCATATACATCACCGGAAAAGATAAAATCCTTATCCATGCTCACACTTCCGCAAAATTCCACATCTCCGTACAGTCTGCTGCCCTCCAAAACTGCGCCGTCAAGCCGTGTGGTTCCCGTTATATGGACTGACTCATGCCTGATTTTTCCACAGACCTCTATCGGTTCCTCAAACACCGTGCTGCCTGCTGCCTCCTGGGCTACTGCCAGATTGGCAAACCGGATATAACTGCCGGAATATTTCTCTCCCCTTCCAATCATCTGCTTTCCGGTGCCCGTCAGCTTTACCGTATGGCTTTTGGATGCACGGAATAACGCATGGGACAGGGAAGCCTCCGCCTCCATGCTCCCTTTAAGCTCCAGTGTTCCCGCAGTCAAATCCTCTGCCATACTGTTCACACCGGAGTCAATATAATTTCCCTTTATGAGCACATAATCCTGCTCCTGCTGCATCAGCAGCCGTCCCGTACTCTGCCCGGTTATCTGCTCTCCATCCTTTTCATAGAAATACTGCTTTTTATAATCCCCCTCCACAATCAGAGAACCGCCATTTACATTGACCTTGCCGCCTGCATGAATAAAATTTCCCCGGACTGTAAGGGTATGTCCTGCCAAATCAAGCTCACCTGCCAGAAGGGTATAGTCTCCCTCTATGGTCTGGTCCTCCGAAAGCACCTCTCCGTTGGAGCCGGATGCCGCAAAATGCAGCTTATTCTCCTCGTCCTCCAGAATATCACAGTTAAGGGCATGTGTGGAAAACACCCCTTCCTCCGAGGTATTTTCAATCACAATATGGCTCATTTTTACAAAGCCGTCAGGCTGCAAATCTATCGTCTGTTTCTGTGAACCCGATAAAATCACCCTGCAGGAGCTGTCATAAATTTTCTGGTCGCTTCCACTTTCATCTGCCTTGTATATATCCCCCATAATCTCAATTGTACCATTGGTGGCTGTATAACCATAGCCTCCATTGTAATATCCGTAGTCCCCTTCTATCACGATATAGTCGTTTGGAGAAGTCATTGTAATTCTGCCATTATGGGTTTCTGTCAGGTTCCCTTTTACATGCAGATATCCCTCCTGCATCTCTATTCTGCTGTTCAGATACAGATTGCCGTGTACGGTGAGCTTATGCCCATTGAGATTTATAAAAACCTCAAGCAAATTTTTAGATTATCTTTTCATATCTTGGCAAATGGCGATAAGTCTTGGATTTTAAGGCTTTTTCGCCATTTGTCATATCGGAAGATACTTGGCATATCTTTGTGCTTCTCGGCATAATTTTGAATCCAAAAGTAGTACGGCAGTAGTAAAACACCGATTTGGCTATGCCGCCAAACGCTCCATTTCTGCCTTTGCGGAATCGTAGGTCGCATGGGCGTAATAGTTCAGCGTCATTGTGATGTTGGCGTGTCCCATGATATACTGCAACGCCTTGGGATTCATGCCTGCATTGGCTAACCGAGTGCAGAATGTGTGTCTGAGGATATGGGGCGTGATGTTTGGAAGCTGCTCTTTGTTCTGCTTATTGTACTTCTTTACAAGCCCTTTTAGCATACTTTCATAATTTGCTGCCACTTTCGGCATCCCGTCATTTTTGAGGAACAGGAAGTTTTTATATCCCCCTACGTTGAACGGTACGGCGTTGCTCCGATTCTTCAGCACACGCTTCAACGCTTGGTAGACTTCCTCGGTCATGGGAATCTGCCGTATGCCGTTCTTGGTCTTGGGCGTTTCGATATAGTAGCCGATGTCGGCATCCCGCAGAAGCTGATGGTCTACATTGATTTGGCGGTTTTTGAAATCCAGAGCTGTGGTCAGACCGCAGAACTCTGAAATTCTAAGCCCCGTACCGAGCAGGATAATCACCTCGTCACGGTATTTCTTATACACCGCATCCTGTTCCATAAAGGCTAACAGGCTTTCCTCCTGCTTCGGCGTTAATGCCGCCTTTCGCTCCCTGTCGTCCTCAATAACAGTATCAAGGGCAAAGTTAAAGGGATTTTTGCGGATACAGTCATCCTCAATGGCGGTGTAGAAAGCCGCCTTTAGGGAACGCTTGAAATTGCTGATGGTCTGGAAAGCGAAGCCTTTTTCGCTCATCCGTATCACCCATTCTTTTGCGTCCGACTGTTTCACGGCATCAATGCTTTTTATGCCGAAAGGGTCATCCTGCAATAAGCCCATGAGATAGTCACGCCCTTTTTTCGTGCCGTGCTTTACATTCTTCCTAAGACCGTTCTGCTTTGCGTAGAGCTGGCATACCGTCATTTTCTTGCCGATTGTGTCAATGCCGTCCTCCAAGTCCCTGCTGATTTCCTTTACCTTGTCCCGAAGTGCAGGGACATCACGCTTGCCCGCAGGGGTCTTGTCCGTGGCTACCAGTTTCCATGAGTAGACAAACTGCGGCTTGCCGAATGCGTCTACATATTTATATGCGTATCTTCCGTCTTTTCTCTGGCTCTCTCCAGTCCTTAGTATCCGTCCTTTATTGTCACGTCTTTTTTCTGACATAGTGTGAAGCTCCTTTCCGTTCTGGAACGAGCCTTGATACGACATACTTCTATTATACCGATATTTTAGCTCGCTGCAACTATATGACTTCCATAGAATCAATCATTTTTTCAAACTGCTTCCGTTTAATCTGCACACGGTTTCCGTTCATAATCAGCCAGTTAGCATTGGGATGTTCGTCTGCCAACTGGCGGAGCTTCTTTTCCCCGATGCGGAAATACTTTGCGGCTTCCTCGATAGTAAGGGTGTATTTTTCCCAAATGGGAACCTCTGCGTAGTTCATAAAACCTCCTGTCAAAATATAAAAGCCTGTGCGGGATAGGCACAAGCATCACTGAAAGTTACTGTTCGGTTGTCACGCTTTTACCGTCAAGTCTATGCTGACGGCAAGGGAGCGGTTGAGCTTTGGCAGGATGCTTTCGGGAAGCCTGCCGATATAATTTTCCAATCTCCGCTTGTCTATGGTGCGGATTTGTTCTGCAAGGATAAGGGAGTTTTTGTCAAGCCCCTCAAAACTGTCCACCTCGGTATGTGTGGGCAGCTTCGCCTTTGTATGCACTCGGCTTGTGATTGGAACGATGATGACTGTCGGGCTGTGCGTGTTCCCTATATCATTTGAAATGACAAGTACGGGTCGCCTGCCGCCCTGTTCCGAGCCGACAACGGGATTTAAGTCTGCGTAGAAAATGTCCCCACGCTTGATAGTCCTTTCCATTATGTTTTGACCTCCTATCTGGATTTAGGCAGGAGCTTCCTGCCTATGTAGCCGCCAGATACAAGGAAGCATTAAGGTCGTGAAAGCATAAAACAAGCTCTGTTTCCATTGACCGCCTTGCATCTGGCTTTATGATAGAAAGCATTTTCCATTTGTCCCCGACACCCCGAAAATGCTGATGCGTAATAACGCAAGGGAAGTCACCAAACGGTCAGCAGCGAACTGACACCACGGGAGTTGCACCCCAACTGTCGGTCTGACAGAGCCGCCCTCATTGCCTGCGGCGGATTGGTTACCGCTCGGACTGTGACGGGACGGGAGTATCATTGTCCTCTTTGTGCGTCTTGGCGGAATCGGGAGCTACCCGATATTTTCAGTCGGCATTTTTTCGCTTGTCGTCTTTCGGCGGGTCATGGCGTACCGCTGCACACGCTTATGCTTATTACAGCCACAAAGAGAATGTATTTGGTGAATGGGTATTCGGTTGTCAAAGAGCTGTCCCGTTTCCGACATAAACGAAAACTGGGCAAGAGGTTTTTGCCCTCTCACCCAGTAGCCGATGGGAGAGTGCGATTTTGGACACTATCCCAAAAGTTTTTTAATTTTTTTCTTAAACCTGTTCAAACGCTTGTAAATGACTTCCTTGTTTAAACTTAATTCCACTGATATTTCAGTGATTGAAAAGCCCTGCGTCCTCATCAGCAATGCTTGGAGCGTGGGCTTGTCCAACTGATGAAGCTCTTGATACAGCACTGCATTTTCAATGCTGTCCAAAAATTGCTCAACCGTTTTTACTTCGGGCTGTGCCGTGTCCTCTGCAACTTCCTCCAGATATGTACCTGCATCCTGCAATTTCTCATAGTACCGTCTGTCGGAATTGAATATCTCCCAATCATGGACATGGAGCTTTTCAATATCGTCCTCGCTGACACCCAAACTCCTAAGCTGCTTTTCCTCGGCTTCTTTCCATATACGCCATTTTCTTTCTTCTCTGGCTTTGTTGTACGCCATAATCCGTTACCTCCAATCTGAATTTTTTTGAAAATCCAGATTGAGGGGTGGAGAACGTTCCCTATGGACAAAGATGTTCCTTTTTACTTTGGCATTAAAAAAACGCATCCATATATATCTGGATACGCCTTTTTGTCTTTTTATATATTTTCCGAGTTTAATAATGGGAAATATGAAAAATAATGTCGAACGCAAAAAAACCGCAACCCCTTTAAGAGTTGCGGCATAAGTACATTGGTATCTTTTTCTTTTTATATGTAACAAGATTTACTTTTTTCCGATAAACATAAATTCTATATCACTTCACTTTCACAGTCTTCGCTTTACTCCATGAAGAATATATTTTTGTTGATTTTCCGCCTGCCTTAACTGTCTTGTATGTACGGACTCTTACATAATATTTCTTCTTCGCCTTTAACTTTGAAACAGTCTTGCCCGTTGTCTTATTCTTTGATACCGTTACAGTTTTTGCATTCTTAAACTTTGAAGAAGTACTATACTGAATCTGATAGCCTGTTGTTTGTGTTTTCTGTTTCTTCCACTTAACCGTAAACTTCTTCCTGCCTGCTGTCAGCTTGGATATACTGGTTGATTTCGGCTTGATAGTAAAGGTTTTCCTGACTGTTCCACTGTAATTTCCTTTGAATTTTACTGTTACAGCATAAGTTCCGACATTTTTACACCCTTTTGCATAAGAAACGGTATAATATGCCGAGCTGACCTTTTTCCCTTTATCATCCTTTACCGTAACAGACGGTTTCTTTACTTTCCCATTATAAGTGTAGGAAGTAGCAGACAAGCTGACATTAGATGCATTCAGTTTTTCGCAGCCCTGTGGCTTTAACAATTCTGTAGAAGTAATCGTAACTCCATTAAAATCATTATTAACATAATAAACATCAGCAGTAAATCCTGTCGTTCTTCCATTCAATGTTACGGTAACATCCTCTGCAAAATAATATCCATCAGCAGGGGTAAGTTCAATACAATACTGATATTCCTTGCCGTTCTGGAAATTTGTGAAATACGGCTGTGTGCTTGGTATATTACTCGCCACCGCTTCGCGGAGTCCTCCTGCCACGGGGTTCTGAAACCAGCTTTCGCTTTCAATATTGAATTTTTCTGCATTATCTCCACTTTTCTGTGCAGTGAATACAACGGCATCTCCTGCCTTGAAGGTAAGTGTAGCACCGTCAATATCAGCCTTTTTAATTGGCATTTTTGGTGTTATGAATTGACCTGTAATCTCAACGAACGTTCCCCACTCACTAACATACACATAACTGATTTTAACCCCATCAAGGGTTACCTGAAGATTATCGCTGGAGGCAAAGGTGTAATTATCATTTGTCCGTGCAACAACGCTATATAAATATGTTTTGCCCTCCTCAAAAACAGTAATTTTCTTATCGTCGGAAACCTTGCTCATCTCCTCAGTATCCGAATACCAAAACGCCACTGGCTCCATCCCGTTTTCCGTCTGCTGCATCTCCTCCCACTTTTCATAG
Organism: uncultured Clostridium sp.; assembly: GCA_900544905.1. Lineage (GTDB taxonomy): Bacteria > Bacillota > Clostridia > Lachnospirales > Lachnospiraceae > CAG-590. The sequence continues at coordinate 5,855 of UQXF01000052.1, read as the reverse complement.
AAAGTATAATTCGAAGCATTTCCCTGTACAGCGGTTGCCTTTGGGGTTTCGCCAACTTTATAGGATACCGTTGAACCAACGATTACAAGTTCGTTAATTACATAATCATCCACCGAGCTGTCACCACTAGCCACAACGCCAAACAAAGTGCTTATTGTGAGCGTCTTTTTATCATCACTAACTGTTATCTTCTGCATATAGTCAGTGCCATTGAAAGCAAATTCCGTTCCATCATAAATCGCATGAACGCTTCCCAATCCATCATTCTCATTTCGAAATGAATCCGAAAATATATAGTTCTCCGATGCCGTCAGTGTCACACTATACCAATAACATACCCCTGCCTGTGGAGTTGGGGCATTTACGTCTGTGCTTTTAATTGCAGAGGCATTCACTGCATCATCATCAGGTATCCACTGTTCCTCCGTAATTTCCATTTTCCCGGCACATTCGCTATTATTCGGATTGACTTCTGCCGTAAATGCCACAGGTTGTGTTGCATCAAGATTCTTCCAGATATTTCCGATATCAACAGTTGTGATTTCGTTTGCCCCTTCCGCAAAAGAAGTCGTCGGCATAAGCGTCAATGCCATACACAGCGTCAATAATACCGCCATCAGCCTTGTTTTTAAGTTTGATTTTCTCATATTAATTTCCTTCCTTTCTGTATTCCTCTGTGTAGCCAATTCTTTTCTTAAACTGGCACCGCTGTCATTTTATTTTCACAGTCTTCGCTTTGCTCCATGAAGAATATATTTTTGTAGATTTTCCGCCTGCCTTAACCATCTTGTATGTACGGACTCTTACATAATATTTCTTCTTCGCCTTTAACTTTGAAACGGTCTTTCCTGTTGTCTTATTCTTTGATACCGTTACAGTTTTTGCATTTTTAAATTTTGAAGAAGTACTACACTGAATCTGATAGCCTGTTGTTTGTGTTGCCTGTTTCTTCCACTTAACGGTAAACTTCTTTCTGCCTGCTGTCAGCTTGGATATACTTGTTGGTTTCGGCTTGATAGTAAAGGTTTTCTTGACTGTTCCGCTGTAATTTCCTTTGAATTCTACGGTTACAGCATAAGTTCCGACATTTTTACGCCCTTTTGCATAGGAAACGGTATAATTTGCTGAGCTGACCTTTTTTCCTTTATTATCCTTCACCGTAACAGACGGTTTCTTTCCTTTTCCATTATAAGTGTAGGAAGTGGCAGACAAGCTGATATTGGATGCCTTTGGTATTACCTCTGTTGAAAGTATTTTATTACAAACGGAGCATTTCGTGACGATTTTACCATCACTGCTTACAGTTGCCTTCGCCACCGTTTTCTGCGTCTTATGACCATTTGCGCATGGGTCTGTTTTCTCCCACTTCGCATAGAGCTGAATATCATACTTTTTCTCAACCAAACTATTGTTCCAGTCCGCTACCCATTTATCTACCCAATCATAATTTTTTGTATTTCTAATCAAACTATCCTCATCTGCGGAAGGGTATGAGCACCAACCGAGAAATGTATATCCGTCACGTTTTGGAACATAGGCTCCTATATCAAAAAAAGTTTCACTTGTTGTATCTAATTCATGAATATCGGATTCCTTATCCGCTATCGTTCCGCCATTCGGGTTGAACGTAACTGTAAATCCGTCCTTGAAAACAGGGGACAAGGTTTCATCTCCAAAATTATAACCTGCGTGGCAAATATTGTCCCAGTCAAAAGACAAAACCACATTGTCGCCAACTTTTCTTTGTTCAGCGAACGGCAATCCTTTCCATTGGACAAGATGTTTCCCCGGACGAATCAGACCTGCCATGACAAGCTCCTGTTTTTCATTCTGAATATAGTAGCGGTCAGGAAGCCCTTCCTCTTCTCCCTCCTGCAAGCCCGTATAGGACAATGTATAATAAGGTTCATAAAAACGTATTGTGCAGCCCCAGTTGTGTGTGGAAGATGCATCAACAAGAATCGTTTCGCCGTACTCGCCGCCTTTTACCGTCCCTTCAGATTGCGTACTGCCGCCACGCACCTGTTCGAGAACAAAAGGCAGCCCTGTATTGTTTACATATCCTGCATTTACCGTTGTTTCTCCACTCAATGCTGATTGTAATGCCTCCTGTAATGCCGCCTGATGCTCTGCATCCTGCGGATTCTGTGCCAGTGCATTATCCAAATCTCCCTTGTCATATGCCGTCTTTATTACATTATATGTATTGGTCTTGCAAGGGACAATTTTCGTAGTATCTGCCGTACTCCTTACTAATTTATTCGTGTACCACCTTGCTTTACCATCGTCCAAATCACTGTTAGGGTCGCTGTCAGGATGAGACAGTAAAAGGGATACATGAGATAATATAGGGACAGCCGCAAACTCAAGTACACCACTCTGAACTTTTGAAGTCGTACATTCATATTTCGGCTCAATGCAGAAAGACTCGCCCGGCATAATCAGTTCATCGGAAATATCCCAGTTATTTTCTTCATTCAAAATGTGCTCAACCATCGAATCTCGTTTCGTGATTTCCACTTCTTCCGTACTTTCCGCTTCTTCCGCAAACGCTGTCAACGGCACAATTGACAGTGCCATGCAAAGTGACAGCAATAGCCCCATCCACTTTGTCTTTCTTTTCAATTTTTTCATAATGGATGCCCTCCTTTAAATTATTGATTATTATCCTGCCCATTTTGCAGGCTACAGAAAACTCAAAATTTTCTATCCTCATTATACTAAATCCCGCTCCATAATTATCTGTTCTTTCCGAATAGTCAATGCCAATTTGTGAAACAAAGTGTTGTTTTCTTGGCAATATGCTATATAATAATAGATGAGAAATTACAAACAAAACGAGGTAAAAATCATGGATTTCAAAGACAAGCTTGCGGAATATATAGAGCTGTTAGACTGTAGCGCTAAGGACTTATGTAAAAGTTCTGGGCTTTCAGCCGCCACGATAAGCCGATACCGTTCTGGTGAACGTATTCCAGAAGCAAACACAGAAAACCTTACAAATCTAATAGAAGGGATTGTCTGTATTGCACAGAACAAGAAAATCGCTGATGTTACGGTAGAGTCTGTGTCGGAAGCGTTTTCCCCATTCGTTAAGAGCAGCATGGTTGATATGAAACAGTTTCAGACAAATTTCAATACATTGCTCACTATGCTGTCTATCAATGTTTCCGAGCTTTCGAGATTTTTGAATTATGATTCCTCCTATGTTTCCCGTATAAGAAACGGTCTGCGGCATCCTGCCAATCCAGAGAAATTTGCGTGGGGCATCGCTGGTTTTATTGTTCGGCGTTTTCAGAATGATTCAGAAAAGGAAGTCATTGCAGATTTAATCGGATGCAAGTCAGACAAACTGGCAAATCACGATATATATCAAACACTCCTTGCCGAATGGATTATGAATGGGACTGGAGTTTCTAAAAATTATCTGGCAGGTTTTTTGGAGAAATTAGATGCGTTTAATCTAAACGAATATATCAGAGCCATCCATTTTGATGAATTAAAAGTCCCGTCTGCCCCTTTTCAGCTTCCTACCTCGAAAAGCTACTTGGGTCTGAAAGAGATGATGGAAAGTGAGCTGTCTTTCTTAAAGGCAACAGTCTTATCCAAGTCTATGGAGCCTGTCATTATGTACAGTGATATGCCAATGGGAGAAATGGCAAAAGATGAAGAATTTCCTAAAAAATGGATGTTCGGTATGGCTATGATGCTGAAAAAAGGACTGCACTTAAATCAGATTCATAATATAGACCGTTCTTTTGAGGATATGATGCTCGGTCTGGAAAGCTGGATACCTATGTATATGACAGGGCAGATTTCTCCCTATTATTTAAAGAACGCACAGGACAATGTGTTTTCCCATTTCTTAAAAGTTTCTGGAAGCGTTGCATTAACGGGTGAAGCAATCTGCGGATACCATAGTGAAGGAAGATATTATCTGACAAAAAACAAAGAGGAAGTTGCTTATTACCAAAAGCGTGCAGAACGCCTTTTATCAAAGGCTTCACCGCTTATGGAAATTTATCGGCAAGACCGTAAACGGGACTATAATACATTTTTACAGACCGATTCCCAAGCAGAGGGACAGAGGCATTTTATACTTTCATCCTTATCGTTATACACGGCAACGGACGATTTGATTGACCGCATTTTAAGGAACAATAAAATCCCCGATACGGAGCAGGCTGAAATCAGACATTATGTTGCCATGCAGCGGGAAATGGCAGATAAGATTTTACAGCATAGCAGTATTACGGAAGAAATTCCTTTGCTGACAGAAGATGAATTTAAGCAATATCCAATCATTATGCCTCTTTCGGGAATGTTCTATGAAAAAGATATTCTTTATAGTTGGGATGATTATAAGGAGCATTTAAAGCAGGTAGAGGAATATGCAAAGCAGCATACGAATTATATGGCGGTAGAAAATCATTTGTCTGCATTTAGAAATATACAGATTTATATTCGTGAGGGAAAATGGGTAATTGTTTCCAAAAACAAAACGCCTGCTATCCACTTTCTAATCCGTCATCCGAAAATGCGGAATGCCTTTGAGAATATGATTGTTCCAGTAATGGAAAAATGATATTACTTGATTTTCTGCGATATGTAAGGCAAAAGAGCCAGAGGAATAAACCTCTGGTTTTCTTTCGCCCTTTTCTAATACCTCGGACAGCCATATCCGAGGATTTCATAGTACCCAACGGGGTAGCTGTTCTGTCGACAGGCATCTCCAGAGTTGCCCTCCACGGTGTAAACAACGCCATTTTCACATTTCTCCACGATACCCACATGGTCAGCATCTCCGTCCTGCCCGTCATTGCTCCAGTCGAAAAAGATAATGTCGCCTGCTTTCGGCTCATAATCCTTTCCCTGCCATTGTCCGTTGCTGCTAAACCAATCCACACCGTCCGAACAGAGGGAGAATTTCGGCACAATACCGCTTTCCAGATAGCCGCACTGGTCGGCACACCACGACACAAAGCAGGCACACCATTCCACACGCCCCTCAAAGCCGTACCAACTCCAATAAGGCTGACCGCCCTCATTGCCGAGCTGCGTCAAGGCAACCTCTACAATGGCTTGGTTGCCGCCGCTTGTGAACGCCCGTCCATACGGATAGTAACGTAACACATGGGCGGGGTACTGTGTGTCGCCGTACTTTTCCCACCCTAACCGCTGTGCCTGCATGGTGGAAAATTCTACCGCATTGGCATAGGAATAACCGCCGTAGTTGGTTTTTGCCCATGAGATATACCCGTTGCCGAAGTTATAGCCCTGCAAGGCGAGCTTGATACGCTCCATGTCAATCGGGTTTTCCACCTCGGCAGAGATAAGGGCGGCTTTCAGCTCCTGCACGCCACACTGGATGGAATACTCTGGGTCTTGTATCCCATTCGGCTCATGGGGATACCTTGTGTTAAAGCTGCCCTCCGCCGCCTGCATGGGGTCAAGCCCACGCCCGCCGCTTTCCTGCATCATCACCGCCTTGATAAGCTCCACATATTCGGAGATGCCGTACTGTTTGGCATATTTCTGTATCAAAGGCTCATAGGCTTCCACCTCTGCACTGACAGGGGTATAGGCGTTGCTTCCGCTTCCGCCGACAAACAGGGAAACAGCACAGCCGAGCAGGACAACAATGAGAATAATCACAACTGCAATCCAACCGCCTGCAATTATAGCAGAAATCAGAGCTTTTGTTCCTGCAATAATCGCCTTAACTGCCGCAATCGTAGCTTTGACCGCCGCTTTCACGGCAACAATCGTAGCCTTCGCCGTGGCTCTTGCTGCCTGCGTAGCTCTCTGAGCCGCTTTTACGGAAGCCTTCGCCGCCGCCTGTGTTGCTTTGGCGG
>UQXF01000051.1 GCA_900544905.1 uncultured Clostridium sp. | reverse complement strand
GAGATGACGTCGAGTCTCGTGGGCTCGGAGATGTGTATAAGAGACAGGTTATAATTTAATAATCAAATTCAGTGGAATTTGGTAATAAAAAAGGATATTTAGTATGGAAAGTATTAGCGAAAACCAATCAAAGTGGGACAAGCGTTTTATGGAGCTTGCTGAAAATGTTGCTTCTTGGAGTAGTTGCGTTCGTGCTGGCAGGCATGTTGGGGCTGTTATTGTGAAAAACAAAAGAATATTAACTACTGGGTATAACGGGGCTCCTAGCGGAATTAAAAGTTGTAAAGAAAGGGGTTTTTGCTTAAGAGATAAGCTTGGAATTGCTAGCGGAACTAGGGCAGAAATGTGCTATGCTATTCATGCCGAGCAAAACGCTGTTATTCAGGCTGCTAAGATGGGTGTTAGCGTTGAGGGGGCAACAATTTATGTCACCCATCAGCCATGCTCTGTTTGTACTCGTATTTTAATAAATGCTGGAATTTCAAGGATTGTTTATAAACAGGAATATCCAGACAAGTTTTCTCTAGAGCTTTTAGAAGAGTCGGGGATAGAACTTTGTCACTTAAAAAGTGAAGAGGGTAATAATTAAACCTTTTTAGGTTTGGTAAAAGTGAGTTTATGAAAAAGTTTTTATCGTATGTGTTTACTTTTTTGTTGCTGTTTGTTATTTCTGCGGCAACAACTGTTTCTGTGTCGTATTTTAACGGCAGGGGAACTTTAATTAAGCCAATTGTTAATGTTGGGGGCGATAATTCTAGCACATCGCTTTTCACTGGCATTTTAAATAGTTTCACTGATAATAAACAATTCAATTTTGAGGGAGAGATAACTTTAGAAAGCGAAGAAAAGTCTTTGCCTATTTTGTTGTATGTTAATGTTGATATTGAAGACGAAAAAAATATAAAAGTTGAGGGGTTTGTTAGTTTAAATTTAAACGGTGCAAAAACCGCCATCGAGTTTGCTTTTTATAACAACACAATTTATCTTTCATATAACAATTTAAGTGTGAAAATAACAACCAAAACTATCTACGACTTAATAGACGAGATTTCAAACCTAATAAAAAGTGAAAGTTTAGAAAATGAGGGGCAAATAGGCGAAAGTGGTGAAGCTGCTGGGGGCAGTGAAAGTTTTATAGATGAGTTAATGCCAAAACTAATGCAGTCGCTAAATGATATGACAGAAACCGAACTTGAAAATGGCGACAAAAAGGTTAACCTTGAAATAGAGGGGCTTGCAAATGTTGAGGCTATAACAACAAGTGAAAACGCTCCTAAAAATGTAAAGGTGCAAACGGCAAGTTTTAATGGCTATAGCCTTAGTGCAAATATAAATATAGACTTTAATGACAACATTGTTATTCTAAACCCCGAAACTATTGCCGGGGGCAAAGAGTATTTTGATGCTGGAAGCCTTTATAATGTTATATTAAACACAGCTAAGCTACGAAACATATCTGCCTTGGCAAGTGTTTCTATACTTGATGGTGGAAAGGAAAACAAAGTTGATTTTAGTTTGCTTGCAAATATTCTAGACAACAATTATAGGTTATCTATTATTGATAATAATTTAGGTATACCAAATAATTCTTACTTAACCTATTTTGAGAACAATTTGTATTTAAACTCGGCAAATGTTAACCTGCTTGTTTCAAAAGAGCTTATAACTAGCGCCAGTGATATGGTTTTAAGTTTGCTTAGCAAAGTTGAAGTTTTAAATGGTGGCGAATATAATGACGTTGAAAGTGTTTTTTCAAACCTTGCTAAAAATATTAGTTTTGAGAACTTAGCATCTTACTTATCTATAGTTAATGAGGTTAGCTTGTCTAGTGAGGGGCTTGTTTTAAAACTAGATGGCACAAAGCTAAACTTAGGCGAAAACATTGTGATTAGGCTTGGTTTTAACCAAATTATAAACGAAATAGAAATATCAGGGTTAGTTATTGATGGAGTCAAGATAAGTGCCACAGTTAACCTTGATGCAACAGATGAAAAGGTTAGTATTTCTGGAGAGTATTTAAACCTTTATGAGGTTTACAACAAAAATATAGCTCTTCTTTCAAGCAATGAGCTTGACTTAGATTTTAATCTAAACATCACAGGCGGAGCTTTAAAGGGCAACAGTTTTAATGGCAATTTAAAGTTTAGTTTAGATAAAAACTTTATTCAGCTTAGCGGAGAACTTTCAGGAAAACAAGATATTAGCCTATTTGTTTTGTTAGAAGGGGAAACAGGCTTTGTTAAAATAAACAACATTAAAATTAAAGCAAGTAAATCTCAAATTAGCAACCTTTTAGAAAATCTTGGCTTTGAAGATATTTTATCTACAAAGAATGAAGATATTAAATCGCAAATATCAGAGAAAATAAAGCTTCTAACTGAAGGCAAAACCATAAGCGATTATCTAGATATGATAGAGGCTTTTGATGTAAATAGTAGCGAGATAAGTTTAACTTTAAATAGCGAGCCTCTTGGTGTTTTGGCTAGTTTAAAATTAAAACTAAATCTTAAAAACTATGTTTTAAATTCGTTAGAAGTTCAAAACTTAAAATTTAACGATAGCGAGATAAATTTTGGCGTTAGCATCATTTCGAAGAGTGCTACAAAAACTGAAATAAATGAAGATGAATATCTAGATGTTATAAACCTAATTGAAAACATAATTTCTTTGAAAGATTTAAGAGAAGGTAGCTTGTATCTTAACGCAATTGTAAACAGAGGTAATGAGGTTTACAACGCATATCTTGAACTTATAGGAAGCCTTGATAAAAAGTTTATGAGTTTAAACTTTAGCCTTAGCGGAAGTGCAAACATGAACCTAGGGGTTAACTATGTTAATGAAACTAGCTATGTTAATATTCAAGATATATATTTGTCTGTTAAAAACAGCACTGTTAGAGAGTTATTAAGTTTCTTTGTTGGCGATAACCTTTATAATTTGCAAGCAAGCATGAGCGAATATTTAGATAAGGTAACTAGCGAGTTTTCTAGCATAAAAGAGATTTTAACAGCGGTTAAGGCTTTAGAGATAAATTCTTCATGTATTAAAGTAACAATAGATGGCGGGCTGGTTGGTTTTTATGGCAATTTGTTTGTTGTGATTGGTCTTAAAGGAAACAAGCTAGAGAGCATAGAGATTGATAATCTAAAACTTAGCAGTGGGGAAAGCGTAAACTTAAAAGCTGTTTTATCTACCTTGGCTGTTAACGCTCCAAGTGTTAATAAAGATAAGTATTTAGAAACAGAAAAACTTGCGGAAAGCGTTCAAGATATTTTAGGTTCAAGTTTGCTTGAGGCTACAGCAAATATAGATATTTTAAATAGCGAGTTTGCCAAAGAATATGAACTTTGTTTAAATCTAGCTAAAATGATGCAGGGTGGGGAACTAAATTTTGACGCACTTGCAACCTTAAACTATAACGACTCTCAACTTAGTGCAAAGCTCAACTACATAAGAAACACTTTGCTATTAGATGTTAATGGTTTAAAAGTTAAGCTTGAAAAAGACTCTATTTTAAGGAGTGTTCATCAAGTTTTGGCAATTCTTAATAAGGATGAAAACTCTTTAGACGGAGTTTTAAACACTATTATAAGTATTCTAGAATCTGGCAACTTGCAGGGTCTGGTTGCTGGCTACATTGATAGTGCTTTAAATAAAATAAGTGCCAAAAACCTTAGCCAAACTTTCAAAAACCTAAACTTATTTGAAATATTAAATCTATTAAGCAATATTAAGGTAGACAGTAGTGGGGCTAAAATAAATATAGATGGCTTAAACCTTGAGATTGTGTTTGAAAGTTCAAGCATTAAAGAAATAAACTTAACCAACTTAAAAGTAAGTGATAACTATATAAATGCAAACATTAAGTTTGAAACAAACAATGTTACCTTAGAGGGCGTTTCTAAAGAGGAAGAAGAAAACTATATAAATTTGGCAGAGCTTGTTAAGGTGGCAAACGCTACAGCCAACTCGTTAAAGCACAATAGCATTAGCGGCAACTTTATTCTTAAGTTTAACTATGCGGGAGAAGTTAATGTTGTTAATGTTAGTTATGGGGTGAGAATTGAAAATGGCTCTTTGTCTGGCTACATTCAAACCTCGTTTAAGGGCATTGGCGTTAATATATACTACTTAAATGGCACATTCTATTTAGATATAGCTGGGCTTAAAATTCATATGGAGTTTAGCAAACTAGAGGATGTTATTACTTATCTAAACGAAAAGTTTAATCTTGAAATAGATATAGATTTAAACGCTGCAAATAATATTTTAACAAAAACTAAAGAGTTTGATGTTTTATCACTTATAACAATGCTTGCAAATTCAAAGCTAGACTTCATACAAAAAGTAGTGTTTAATGAAAACTCAATGGAGGCGATTTTATATAACGGCTTAACTATATTTGTTGGTTATAATGCCGAGGTAGAGCAGGTTATATTAAACTATAATGGCATTATGGTTGAGCTTAACCTAACTAGCTTTGATGAAGTTAACCTCGATATTAAAGAAAGCGAATATTCTCACTACACTGTTTTAACAAACATGCTAGATAACATTTTAAACACTATTCAAGGCAAACAGTTTAATTTGAGTGCAAATGTTGATGTGTTTAAAAACGGCAAGCAAACTTATAACATTACGGCAGGACTTGCTCTAGACTTAATTGCCACCGAGTTTAACACAAATATAAACATAAATAATTTTGAAAACGCATTTGATGTGAATGTGGCGTTTATAGACAAGGTTCTTTACTTTGACTATTCAAATCTAAAACTTAAAATAAATCAGCAAAATTTAAAAGAACTGCTAGTTATTGTGTTAAATGCTTTGGGTGTTGATGCAAAGGCTGTTGGCTTCCTTTCAAGCGTTGCCGAAACAATGGATGTTAGCACAGAAAGCATTTCAAACCTTATTCCTAGCATCGACCTTGGTAATCCTCTTAACATGCTAGAGTTTGTTAAGGGTATTTCTCTAAACAATAATGTGCTAAGCCTTGTTATAGATGGCAGCTTAATAAATGAGAATGCAAAAGAATTTATGGTGCTTAACATAGTTTCAGGCGAAAGTGGAATTGAAAAAATAGAGCTTAACAACATCTACACTGGCAGTGGAAATGAGAGCTTTAATCTTGAATTAACAAAGGAAACCTTTGAAGAGGTTGGTAAGGTTTCAAACCCAGAAAACTACATAGATATTTCTAATAGTTCAAACCTTGTTAAGTCTATAATCAACACAACATCTTATAGCGACTACAATATTTCTGGTCAAGTTTCAATTGGAATTAACCTTATTAGCCTAATTAACTTCAACTTAGATGTAGATTTAAAGGCAAACATAAAAGTTGTTGATGGCAAACCAGAAATGTATATAGTTATGGACATACCAGTTATAGGCTCTAATGTTCCTGGCGTTACTTGGATAAATGTTAACAACGATGTTCCATATGTTCGTGGAGATACTTCGGTTGACAGTAGAAAACTAGAAATAATGTTTAAGGACGAATATATATACATTCATAGAACAGATGTAGTTAAACGTACTATTTTTGCTAGTAGAACTTATGAAAAGAAATTAAAGGTTCACTATCAAGACTTCCTAGATGATATTATGTATTACCTGCTTGAGTATTCTTTTGGGTTCTCTGATGCAATAATGGGAGAAATTGAAACAGCGCTAGAGAAAACCTTTAATAGGGACACTCCGCTAGACTATAGCAACATTTTGCTTGGTTACCAAATGCTAACAGAAAACTCTCATAATATTGTTTTAAATCTAGCCGAACTTGCAAATAACGACCAGTTAGATACGGCAACTATAAACATCCTAACTAGAAACGACCTAGGCGATGGAAAGGAATATTTAGATAAGTTGTTATTTAACATACTAATGCCAGTGGCATCAGGCGTTGAAATATCGCTTAAAACAGACAATCTTGCCTTGGTTGATGTTGGTAAAGAGATTGACCTGTCTAGCACTTATAGTTACATAAATTCTTACGAATATGGCGCAAACCAAGAGTATGAAAATGGTGGAGATGGCTGGACGCAAACTAGCGAGTATACAATCTACTTTAACGATTCTATGGGAAACGATGTTTCCGAAATTAAAGCTCCTGTTGGCTCAAGTATTTCTCTTCCAACTCTTCAAACAAAGGTGGTAGACAACGGCGTAACTAAAATAACCTACAGTTTTGCTGGTTGGTATACATCAAGTGATTTTAATGAAAATAGTTTGTTCACTCTAGCCACTATGCCAAGGGGCGATACAGAGCTTTACGCAAAGTGGGAAGAAAAGGTAGAGAATTATCAAACTATAAGTTTCAACAGCATGGGAGGGCAAGAAATTGCTAGTATAACAGCACTTGCAGGTGAGAGCATAACTCTTCTAGCCCCTGCAAACAAAATTGTTATAGAGGGGCAAACAAAAATAACCTATGGTTTTGCGGGCTGGTATACAAACGAAGCATGCACGAATGAGTTTAAATCAAGCGTTATGCCAAATGAAAGCATTACCTTGTATGCAAAGTGGGAAGAGATTGATAGATATGTGGCTTATCTTCTAACTATTATAGATAATGGCGAAACTGTTTTTGAAGAGTATGTTGGAGAAGGCAGTAGCATTAGCTTAAGTTCTTTAGCTATTAACACTAAGGTAGATAGCTACACTAAGCTTTATAAAGATAGTGGATATTATGAAGAATATAGCTTAACCACTATGCCAAGCCAAGATGTAACCCTTTATATAAGAAACCGCTACGCTCTAACAATTATTTCAGAGTATGGAAACAAGTTTAACAATGTTGAGTATCACTACCAGGGCGAGGCTGTGAGCATACCTTTGCAAAGCAGCTATGTTGAAGATGATGGTATAACTAGAACATCATATAGTTTCATGGGTTGGGAAAATATGGCAAGTGTGATGCCAAATTCCAACCTAGCGATAACCGCAACTTGGAATGTTGATATAAAACACTACTACACAATAACCTTCCATCTAGATTGGTATACTCCACTTGGTTGGGCTTCACAAGGCACGATAACTCAAAGTGCATCTAGCGTTGCAAACAACAACAAATTAGTTGTTTTAGAGGGGGATGATATTTCATTGTCTAGTTATGTTTCAACGCTAAAGGCAAGATATACAAGATTTTCATCTGTGAAAACCTTTAAATCAACATCTTGGTCTACAACAAAACCAGGAGCCCTTGGAACAAATGTTAACAAGATTTCTGAAATTACAAGCATTGATAGAAACTACGACTTATATGCAGTTTGGGAAGTGCAATAAAACAAAAAGAAGCAACCTACTCGGTTGCTTCTTTTATTTTGCTAGAATAAATTAGCTTATTAAGCCATAATATATGAATATATACTATTTATCAGAAAAGTATTGACTTTTTAAGAAATTAGGTATAATATAATTTTGTTGATTATAAAGCAGATGTCGCGGGATAGAGCAGTCCGGAAGCTCGTCGGGCTCATAACCCGAAGGTCATAGGTTCAAATCCTGTCCCCGCTATTTTGCCCAGATAGCTCAGTTGGTAGAGCAGAGGACTGAAAATCCTCGTGTCGCTGGTTCGATTCCGGCTCTGGGCATTTTTATTTTGGAATGAAATGAACAGGTACATATGGTTAGAAGTCTTTGGAAACAATTTGGATGAGTTTAATGAATATATGAATTGCAGAGAGTGAAAAGGATATGATAGGGATTCTTGCCTGTGAAAGCTGGCAGGGTCCTTTTTCATTTTACAGAAAATTCATGCAAGGTTTCATAAGATTTTCCGTTTATATGGAAAAGCTTTATATTGTAAATAATTTATGCTAGAATAAACCACAAATAGATTAAAATTGATTTTGGGGGCTGGTTATGAGGCTGAATTTTTATTTAGAGGGTGCAGGTCTGGTTATCTGCAGTATTTTGTGGGTTGCCTGTAGTAACCGATATAATATGCTTGATTTGAAGGATAGACTATATGTTTATATGGTTCGGATTGTCACAGTACTGTTAGCGGTTAATCTGCTTTCCTGTTTTATTGTCCGAAATAATATTTTTACTTTCATGTGGCTGGCAGAGCTGATAGTTTGTTTGAGCTTCTGGACAATGGTATGGATTTGGTTTTATTTAAATAATTATCTGATTGAGGTGTTGTATAACCGGAATATAATCCCGGTGCATACATATATTATAATCGGAATGCCGTCTTTTTTGAATTTACTGTTGCTAATGGCAAATTGGGCAAATCATGAGATTTTTGATGTAAGCAGAGTGGAAGGAACTATGCAGATTGTTTTCAATTCATGGTACAAGCTCCCCTATGTATTAGTGATACTTTCTCTGCTAATATACCTTGCCATACTGGTAAAAAACCACAGCAGATTATCTGAGAAAAAGCAGTATGTTTTTTGTGTAATTCCATTTATAATGCTTATCAGTTATTACATGCAATATCGTTTTAAATCTGTTGCCAGTCTTGGCTTTGGTTATACTGTTATTTTGCTTTTGTTATATTTATATAGTTATAATTATACAGCCCGGATGGATAGTCTGACCCGGCTTCCCAATGGGAATTCTTTTAAAAAGATGATTGATTACCGGATTGGAACAAATCAGGCAATGACAGTTGCATTAATTATCTTAAATGATTTTAAACAGGTCAATTATGAGTATGGCTGCCATAATGGGCGTGAATTGATTAAAGCGGTTGCAAAATATTTAGAGGAGGTTTCGCCAAAGAAGGGTATCGTGCGATATGGCGAGGACACCTTTGGAGTAATTCTGGATAAGGCTTCAGAGCAGGAAATTACAAACTGGTGTGAACCGGTTTTGGAGCGGTTTGAACACACCTGGCAGGCTGGAACGCTGGCACATAAGATGATGGTATGTATTACAGTTGTACAATATCCGGATATGGCTGACAGTTCAGCAGAGATTTTGGAATTGTTGGATTATTTACATACATTTGTTACAAAGGACAGAAAGAGCCAGTGTATCATTTGTAATGATGATTGCAAGGGAAAAATGCAGCGCCGTATTCGCATTTCTTCTATATTGAAAGATATTATTGAGGATGGAAAAATGTATGTGAAATATCAGCCGATTCTCGATGTCGCAGAAAATACATATAATCGGGGAGAAGCTTTGTTTCGTCTGAAGGATGAGGTCTTAGGAGATATTTCACCCAATGAATTTTTTCCGATTGCGGAAGAGAGTGGCTATGTAACCGAAATGGGTTATGTATTGATTGATAAGGTGTGTCAATATATTCAATCCTTTGTTAAGGAAGGAATGTATGCTCCGATTATTTCTGTCAATTTTTCCAGACAACAGCTTATGGCAGATGATGTGGAAATAAGGATTTTGGATATTCTGCAAAAATATGATTTGTCACCGGAAAATATCGCAATCGAGCTGCCGGAGGAAGTATTTTGTGTACAATATGATTTGGCAAGACAGCGGATGGAGCAGATGGCAGCCCATGGATTCCGGTTTTATCTGGATGGATTTGGTGCAGGCATCTTAGATTTATCCCGTTTGACGGAACTTCCATTTGAGATAATTAAAATTAATAAAAATATGATTAAAGAAGCGGACAATAATGATACCATTTATTTACTGGTTAGTACCATGGTGACAGTTTTTGCGGAAAACGGTAAGATGATTTTAGGGAATGGGATTGAATCAGAACATTGCAAAGAACTTGCAGACAGACTGTTTATGAACTATCTGCAGGGAAATTATTTCAATGAACCGTTAACAGAGGAGGAAGCGAGAGCGGAATTTGTAAGAACAGAAGCTGTGGAGAAGGCTCCTGATACTGAACAAATGATAGCTTCTGCTATGGAGGAAAATGAGATATGAATTTTGAAATAGGGCAGGTTATTAAATTAAAAAAGCAGCATCCGTGTGGAACAAATGCATGGGAAATAATACGAACCGGAGCTGATTTCAGATTGCGCTGTACCGGGTGCTCCCATCAGGTTATGTTAAGCAGGAAATTAGTGGAAAAGAATTTTAAAGGTTTTATAGAAAACGCTTGATTTGTCGGACTTGTTATGGTACAATCAATCTCTGTGGTGTATAACACAATTTTCCTTGTTCTCCTAGTGATGAGGAGGGCCAGAGACCATAAGGAGGTGCATAAGACATGAACAAGTATGAATTAGCGTTAGTTGTCAGTGCAAAAATCGAAGACGACGCTAGAACAGATGCTGTTGAGAAGGCAAAAGAGTTAATTGCTAAGTTTGGCGGTAATGTTACTAACGTTGAGGATGCTGGTAAGAAGAGATTAGCTTACGAGATTCAGAAGATGAAAGAAGGATTTTATTACTTCATCCAATTCGATGCGGAATCTGATGTTCCAGCACAGGTAGAAGCACAAGTTCGTATTATGGAACCAGTCATCAGATACCTATGCGTTAGACAGGACGCGTAACGAATAGGAGGAATCCAAATATGAATAAAGTAATTTTAATGGGACGCTTAACAAGAGACCCTGAAATAAGATATTCTCAAAGTGGTGACAGTAATTTAGCCATTGCAAGATATACATTAGCAGTTGACCGCAAATTTCAGAGAAATGGTGAGCAGAGTGCAGACTTTATTTCCTGTGTAGTATTTGGCCGTGGTGCTGAGTTTGCAGAGAAGTATTTGAAACAGGGTACAAAGATTTGTATTGATGGTAGAATTCAAACCGGCAGTTATACAAACAAAGATGGTGTCAAGGTATACACAACCGAGGTTGTCGTAGAGAATCAGGAATTTGCAGAAAGTAAGAATGCAGCACAGAGTAATGGTGGTGCAGATTTTGGCGGCAATAACCGTCCGGCTCCTAGTGCAGCGAGTGGAGATGGATTTATGAGTATACCGGAAGGCATTGAAGATGAGCTCCCGTTCCAGTAAAATAGGAGGAAATAGAAATGGCATATAATAAAACAGATAAGCCAGAGCGCAGTGATGCTCCAATGAAGAGAAGAAACATTCGTAGAAGAAAAAAAGTATGTGTATTCTGTTCAGATGAGAATAACTTAATTGATTACAAAGATGTGAACAAATTAAAGAGATACATTTCAGAGAGAGGTAAGATTCTTCCTAGAAGAATTACCGGTAACTGTGCAAAGCATCAGAGAGCTTTAACAGTTGCAATTAAGCGGGCACGTCACATCGCATTAATGCCTTACGTAGTAGATTAAGATATGTAAAGCTTACGGCTGTCATTGGATTGTTACAGTGGCAGCCGGATTATAAATGGAATATGCCTGAAAAGTAGTTATTAAATATTTGCTTCCCTAGCTCAGTTGGTAGAGCAACGCATTCGTAATGCGTAGGTCGTGGGTTCGAGTCCCATGGGGAGCTGTTCAGATGAGATTGTCTCAATCCTTGTACGTGACAAGGGTTGGGGCACTTTTTTCTATTTATTAAATCCTTTCTTTATTGGCAATATCTATTAATATTCTTTTGCTGGATTATAAATTTACATCAGATTGTTCTTTTTTGTTATGACTACAGGAAATCCATTGAAAAAACAATACAATTATGATAACATGAACTCAATGTGATTTCTTGTAGATATATAAATCAGATTATCATAAAGGAGAGAACGAATATGAGTAAATACACAAAACAGGACATTTTGAGACTTGTAGAGGAAGAAGATATTGAATTTATCCGTCTTCAGTTTACGGATATGTTTGGCACTCTTAAAAATGTAGCGATTACGGCAAGCCAGTTAGAAAAGGCTTTAGATAATAAATGTATGTTTGATGGTTCTTCTATTGAGGGGTTTGTGAGAATTGATGAGTCAGACATGTATCTGTATCCGGATTTGAATACATTTGAGGTGTTCCCATGGAGACCGCAGCACGGAAAAGTGGCAAGAATGATTTGCGATGTGTACAGACCCAACGGAACACCCTTTGAGGGCGACCCACGTTATATTTTGAAAAAGGTGTTAAAGGAAGCGGCAGATATGGGCTACAGCTTTGATGTGGGTCCGGAGTGTGAATTTTTTCTGTTCCACACAGATGATGAGGGCAGACCGACGACTATCAGCCATGAAAAAGCCGGTTATTTTGACATTTCTCCTCTTGATTTGGGAGAGAATGCGCGCCGGGATATTATCCTGAATCTCGAGGAGATGGGATTTGAGATTGAGGCTTCCCATCATGAGGTAGCGCCTGCCCAGCATGAGATTGATTTTAAATACACAAATGCGCTGAAGGCGGCAGACAATATGATGACCTTTAAGCTGGTAGTCAAGACTATTGCAAAACGGCATGGTCTGTTTGCAAGCTTTATGCCAAAGCCGGTATATGGAGTCTGCGGCTCAGGTCTTCACATTAATATGTCCTTATCCAAGGATGGGGTGAATATCTTTAATGACCATTCAGCTCCAAACGGTGTCAGCACAGAGGCATATCAGTTCATTGCAGGAATTATGAACCATATGAAGGGAATGACACTGATTGCAAACCCTCTTGTCAACTCTTATAAGCGTCTGCTTCCAGGCTATGAGGCACCGGTTTATATTACATGGTCAGAGGGAAACCGCAGTCCGCTTATCCGGATTCCGTCTACACGGGGAACCAATATGCGGGTAGAGCTCCGCTCCCCGGACCCGGCTGCCAATCCGTATCTGCTTTTTGCATCCTGTCTGGCTGCAGGTCTTGATGGCATTAAACGTGGTCTGGAAATTCCTGCGAGCGTTGAGGGCAATATCTATGAAATGTCCAAAAAAGAGCTGGAGGAACAGGGGATTGAGGCAATTCCTTCAAACTTAAGCAAGGCATGTCATTATTTTGAAGATGACGAGTTCATGAAGGAAGTATTAGGTCCGCATGTTCATGCAAAATATCTTGCTGCAAAGAGAGATGAGTGGAACCGCTTTAGAGAGCAGGTAACGGCATGGGAAATTGATGAGTACTTGTACAAAATCTAAATACGTTTGGTGGAAAATGACTTTCAGTTATAGCAAGGAGGAAGAACGTGATTAGCGTAATCGTAGTATTTCCGAAGCTGGAGGAGGCCAAAAGTATTAAGAATCTACTGGTGCGGAATGGTATTGAGGTAATGGCGGCATGCACAACAGCGGCACAGGTTATTAACATGACAGATGATTTGGATTATGGAATTGTTGTCAGTGGGTACAAATTTGTGGATATGATGTATAGCGAGCTGCTGGAATATCTGCCCGATACATTTGATATGCTGTTAGTGGCATCGAAGCGGTACTATTCTGAGTGTAATTCCAGTGATATCGTTTGCCTTTCCATGCCAATTAAGGCGGCGGATTTAGTGGAAAATGTTCAGCTGATGTATGACAAATTGTACTATCAGATGAAGAAAAAGAAATCAAAGCCTGCTGTTCGGACAGACGAAGAAAAGCAGATTATCTCTCATGCAAAAATGATGCTGATGAAGCAGAAGAATTTTTCCGAGGAAGAAGCCCATCGGTATTTGCAGAAAAAGAGTATGGATAATGGGACGAATCTTGTGGAGACTGCCCACATGATTCTGGATATTTTTTAAGGGAGGCTGGACTTATGAAATTTACAAAGATGGAAGGCCTTGGAAACGATTATGTATATGTGAATTGTTTCAAAGAGGACGTAAAGAATCCTTCCCAGGCAGCAATTAAGGTTAGCGACAGACATTTTGGAATTGGCTCTGACGGGTTGATTCTGATAAAACCATCCAAGGTGGCAGATTTTTGTATGGATATGTACAATGCAGATGGTTCAAGGTCGGAAATGTGTGGAAATGGTATCCGGTGTGTTGCCAAATATGTTTATGATTATGGATTGACGGATAAGACGAATATTTCGGTGGAGACGCTGGCGGGTATTAAATATCTGGATTTACACATAGAGGATGGTAAGGTAAAAACCGTCACAGTGAATATGGGAGAGCCGGAGCTTAAACCGGTTAAGATTCCGGTAAAATCGGAAAAAGACATTCTGGTAAATGAGCCGGTTTTGGCAGCTGGAAAAGAGTACAGGATGACATGTGTGTCCATGGGAAATCCCCACTGTGTGGTATTTGTAGAAAATACTGCGGATTTTCCTCTGGAAGAGGTGGGCCCGGTGTTAGAGAGACACGAGCTTTTTCCTAACAGGGTGAATGCAGAATTTATCCAGGTTTTAGACCGGAATACGGTTAATATGCGTGTCTGGGAACGGGGAACCGGTGAAACGCTTGCCTGTGGAACCGGAGCCTGTGCATCAACAGTGGCATGCATTTTAAATGGGCTGACAGAGGATGAGATTACGCTTCATCTGTTGGGCGGTGATTTACTGGTGCGCTGGGACAGGGAAGAAAATCTGGTATATATGACCGGTCCTGCCACGGTAGTGTTTGATGGAGAGATTGATTTTGACTGACAGAAGTAATCTTCAGGACAACTGGCGCCTGAATATTCATAAATGAAATGGACTTCCGAAAGGGAGGAGCGAAGGAGGATATTATGTTTAAGGTAAATGAGAATTATTTAAAGCTGCCGGGAAGCTATCTGTTTTCCACCATTGGGAAAAAAGTAAATGCATATAAGGAGGCAAATCCGGATAAGGAGATTATATCCTTAGGAATAGGAGATGTGACCCAGCCCCTGGCTCCCGCAATCATTGACAGCCTGCACGCCGCAGTGGACGAAATGGCAGTGAAGGAAACCTTTCACGGTTATGCACCGGATTTGGGCTATGAATTTTTAAGAAGTGCAATTGCAAAAAATGATTATGCAGCAAGAGGAGCAGATATTGCCATTGATGAAATTTTCGTCAGTGACGGGGCAAAATGTGATTCCGGCAATATTCAGGAAATCTTTGCAATTGACAACAGGATTGCTGTCTGCGACCCGGTATATCCGGTATATGTAGATACAAATGCCATGGCTGGAAGAACGGGCACATATAACAAGGAAACAGAGCTTTGGAGTGATGTGATTTATATGCCTTGTAAGGCGGAGAATGGATTTGCACCGGAGCTGCCGGAGGAGACACCGGATATCATTTATTTATGTTTTCCAAATAACCCGACAGGAGCAACCATTAAGAAGCCACAGCTGCAGGAGTGGGTGGACTATGCCAATAAAGTTGGGGCAGTCATCATTTATGATGCGGCTTATGAGGCTTATATCAGCGAGGAGGATGTACCGCATACCATCTATGAGTGTGAGGGCGCGAAAACCTGTGCAATAGAGCTTAAAAGCTTTTCAAAGAATGCAGGCTTTACAGGAACCCGTCTTGGATATGCTGTTGTGCCAAAGGCTTTGAAGGCAGAGGACGGAACCTCCTTAAATGCGTTATGGGCAAGACGTCATGGAACGAAATTCAATGGTGCGCCATATATTATCCAGCGCGCAGGTGAGGCGGTTTACAGCGAAGAGGGAAAGAAACAGACTGCGGAGCAGATTGCTTACTATATGAATAATGCGAAGATTATCAAGGAAGGTCTTGCCGAGGCAGGCTTTACGGTTTCCGGCGGTGTGAATGCACCATATATCTGGCTTACTACACCGGATGGAATGACCTCCTGGGAGTTTTTTGACTATTTACTTGCCAATGCAAATGTGGTTGGTACCCCTGGTTCAGGCTTTGGCCCAAGTGGAGAGGGATATTTCAGACTGACTGCATTTGGAACCTATGAGAATACTTTAGAGGCATTAAAAAGAATAAAAGCCCTATAATATAGAGAATATGTTATCAGCAGAAGTAAAAAGAAATTTTTTCATGTTTCATAGTAGCAGGAATACAGGATTTTAGCTTGCACAAATAGCAGGCTGGTGGTAAACTTGGTTCATGTAATACATGAACAAAAGTACGATTAGACAGAATGCCTGATTGGTACGGCGAAAATGTAGGATAGGCAATACAACAAATGAGGGAAAGACAGATGTTGCAAAATAGCCGAGGAAAGGAAGTTTTTTAGATGAGTAAAAACATCGATTGGTCAAATTTAGGATTCAGTTATGTAGAAACGGAGAACCGGTTTGTATCAAACTATAAGAACGGCGCTTGGGATGAGGGTGTCATGACAAGTGATGCAAATGTGACAATCAGTGAGTGTGCAGGAGTTTTACAGTATGCCCAGACATGCTTTGAGGGACTTAAGGCATATACCACAGAGGATGGTCATGTTGTATGTTTCCGTCCGGATTTAAATGCCCAGAGAATGGCAGATACCTGTAAGAGACTGGAGATGCCGGTTTTCCCGGAGGATAAATTTGTTGAGGCAGTTGTTAAGACGGTACAGGCGAATATAGATTATGTTCCGCCATATGGCTCCGGAGCAACCCTGTACATCCGGCCATATATGTTTGGCAGCAGCCCTGTAATTGGTGTGGCTCCGGCTGATGAATACCAGTTCCGTATTTTTGTTACCCCGGTTGGCCCATATTTTAAGGGCGGCGCAAAGCCGATTACAATCCGTGTGTCTGATTTTGACCGTGCAGCACCGCATGGAACAGGACATATCAAGGCAGGTCTTAACTATGCCATGAGCCTGCATGCCATTGTGGATGCACATAACCAGGGATATTCAGAGAATATGTATTTGGATGCAGCAACCCGTACAAAGGTAGAGGAGACCGGTGGAGCCAACTTTATCTTTATCACAAAGGATGGCAAGATGGTAACTCCAAAGTCAGACAGTATATTACCGTCTATTACCCGCCGTTCTCTTATGGTGGTAGCTGAGAAATATCTTGGTCTGACCGTAGAGCATAGAGAGGTAAAATTTGCAGAGGTTAAGGATTTTGCAGAGTGCGGTCTTTGCGGAACAGCTGCTGTGATTTCTCCGGTTGGAAAGATTGTTGACCATGGTGAGGAAATCTGTTTCCCAAGCGGCATGGATGAGATGGGTCCTGTCACAAAACAGTTATACGACACGCTGACAGGAATCCAGATGGGACGTATTGAGGCACCTGAGGGATGGATTAAGACAATTCAATAAAAAATGTCCGTGAAGAATATATTTATATAATCAGAGCGTAGCGAAATAGCTTCTAACCGTATTGGATAATGCAGTCAGAAGCTATTTTTGCGTTGCCATGCATATAAGGAAAAGGTCCGGTGGACCTTTTCTGAGTGATTCTGTGTCATTTATTACGTTACATTTTTATATATTAGGATAGAAGGAAAACCAGGAAAAGAGGTGTAGTATGAAGGTAATTGATATGCATTGTGATACCATGCATGAGCTTCTGGAGGGAAGAAAAAGAGGAGAGCATATGACACTCCGCAGAAATAAGCTTATGCTTGATTTAGAGAGGATGAAAAAAGGGGGCTGCTCGGTACAAAATTTTGCTTTATTTGTGGAGCAAAAGCCGCAAACAAGCTCGTTTGCAACCGTAAGGGAATTGCTGTCTGTTTTCCGGGAAGAAATGGACAACAATGCGGACTGGATTTCCCAGGTGGTGACCACGAAGGAGATTTTGGAAAATGAGAAAACAGGAAAGCTTTCTGCATTGCTTACCGTGGAGGGTGGGGAAGCCTGTGAGGGAAAGCCTGAAAATCTCCATTATCTATATGACCAGGGAGTCCGGATGATGACGCTGACATGGAATTTCCCCAATGAAATCGGGTATCCAAACCTTAACGGAAATAAGGATTTCTATACGCCCAATACCTCGGATGGGCTGACGGAAACCGGAATCCGGTTTGTGGAGGAGATGGAGGAAATGGGAATGATAGTGGATGTCTCCCATTTATCGGACGCAGGCTTTTATGATGTGGTAAGGTATACAAAGAGACCCTTTGTGGCAAGCCATTCCAACGCAAGGGCGGTGTGCCCGTGGGTGCGGAATCTGACAGATGATATGATACGGAGGCTTGCAGACAGAGGCGGCGTGGTGGGGCTTAATTACTGTGCAGACTTTTTAAGGGATTCCGTAACAGGAGAACCGGATATTGGAAAGCATGCAAGACATATTGCGGATGTTGGAGGAATAGAATGTGTGGGGCTGGGCAGTGATTTTGACGGGATTCCCCCATATCAGGGCTGCCCAAGGGTAGAAAAAATGGATGGGCTGGCAGTCATCTTTGAAAAAAATGGCTTCAGCCAGCAGGAAATTGATAAAATTATGTACCAGAATGTATTCCGGGTGTATAAGGAAATATTAGGATAGCCGGAGCGGTAAATCCGTTGGGGATTCCCTGGCTCCGGCAGTGTGTCTGTATTGTATTATTTTACGCCGTTGATTAACTCATCCAGCATTTTAGGTAATTCTGTCTTCATGTCTTCATCACTGAACTGGCAGGTACCCACAGCCTTGTGTCCGCCACCGCCATATTTCAGCATTAAGCTTCCCACATCCACGTCAGAGGTGCGGTTCAGGATACTGTAGCCTACAGCCGCCGAACAACCTTTTCCGCCCTTGCCGTTTACAATCCATGCGGAGATGTTCTGCTCCGGGTACATGCTGTAAATCATAAAACGGTTGCCGGAATAAATCGGGTCAACACCCCGCAAATCAGAAATGATAACGTCCTTCTCCACACGGGTATGTTCCTTTACCATCTCCTTGAACTTCTCAGTCTGTTCAAAATATACGTCAATTCGTTCCTTCACATCCGGGAGATTCAAAATCTCATCCGTGTTCATTGTACGGCATGCCTGCATTAATTCTTCCATTAGCTTGTAATTCGGAATGGTGAAATTACGCCATCTGCCAAGCCCTGTTCTCGGGTCCATTAGAAAACCAATTAAAATCCATCCTGTAGGGTTCTGAACCTCGTCAATGGTAAGATTGCCGGAGTCAACCTTGTCAACAGCCTCCATCATTTCGTCAAAGTGGCCGAAGCGCTCTTTGCCTCCGTAGTAGTCATAAATGATTCTGGCACAGGATGGGGTAATGCGGCTCTCGCCCTTATATTTACCCTCTAGCTGCTGGCGTTCATGTTCGCTGGAGTGATGGTCAAACCAAAGTCCGCACCCCTCCACAAACGGAACATTTGCCAGACAGTCATTCTCATCAACGGGAACCAGTCCATCCTGTAAATCCTTTGGATGGGCAAAGGTCCAGGAATCAATGATTCCAGCCTCCAGCAATAAAGCACCACAAGCCAGTCCGTCAAAATCGGAACGTGTTACTAATCTCATGTTATACCTCCCCATAGGTTTTCTTTTTATTTTATCGTATTTGCAGCGGTATTTCAAGCTTATAAAGCGTTAATAAAGCTTAGGAAGGCTTCCCTGCCCTCTGGTGTGCGCTTGTAAACACCGGCACATTCCAGCACCTTAACAAATACATTGGCAATTTCTGTTTGCATAATGGGATGGATGTTGTCGCTGGTGACAGTGTAATTTCCTATCCAGCTGTCTACCCAGTCGGCATGCTTTTCAATATCCGCATTTTCCCGGATATCCTTATGGCTAAGAATGGCATCTTCCAACTGGGCAATCTCATTTTTCAGGCGGGCAGGCAGCACCGCAAGTCCCATCACCTCAATTAATCCAATGTTTTCTTTCTTAATGTGATGATATTGTGGATGAGGATGGTACAGTCCCAGAGGATACTCTTTGGTGGTTATATTGTTGCGCAGTACTAAATCCAGCTCATAGAGTGTATCGTGCATCCGGGCAATCGGGGTAATGGTATTGTGTGGGGTGCCATCGGTTTCGCTGAAAATAAAGGCAGCTTTGTCCGTATAACTCCGCCATGTGTTTAAAATATGGTCAGCGGCGGCGGTAACGGCATCCGGATTCCTGCCCTGTAAGCGGATGACGGACATTGGCCACTTGATGGTTCCCGCATGAACCTCCGGAAAATCCTTTAATGTAAAGGTATACTCATAGGGCGCCTTTGCCATGGCAAATACATAGCCTCCGCCCTGGAAATGGTCATGGCTTAGGATAGAGCCTCCCACAATTGGCAAATCTGCATTGGAGCCGGCGGTATAATGTGGAAATTGCCGGACAAAATCGAGCAGCTTTGCAAAGGCATCCCTGTCTATTTTCATTGGGATATGCCGGTCATTAAAAATAATACAGTGTTCATTGTAATATACATAGGGAGAATACTGCAGGTTATATGCTTCGCCCTGTAATGTAATGGGAATGATTCTGTGATTCTGTCTGGCAGGGTGGGAAAAATGTCCAGCGTAGCCTTCATTTTCCCGGCATAACAGACAGCTTGGGTAGCCGGATTTTTTTGCCTGTGCGGCTTTGGCGATATCCCTTGGGTCCTTTTCCGGTTTGGAAAGATTAATGGTAATGTCGATGGGACCAAATTCCGTATCTGCCGTCCATTTTTCGTCCCTTGCAATCCGGTCTCTGCGGATATAATTAGTCGCCTGGCTGAAATGATAGTAATAATCGGTTGCGGTCTCTGGTGACTGCGCATATTTTTGGGTAAAGATTTTTCTCACCACAGATGGAGGAGGGGTCAGCAGACCCATAACCTTCGTGTCAAATAAATCTTTATCGGTTATCGTATTTTCCTCTAATATTCCATTTTCCCAGGCGTAGTCTGTCAGCTCTTCTAAAATCAGGTGCAGCTGGCGGGGTTCATTTTTTACAGATTCCGGTTCCGTATAATCAGATAGCCGGAATAATTCCAGCAGTCTGTTTGTCACATAAATTTTATCTGCAGCGTCTACTAATCCACTGCGCATTCCATACTCCACTAATTCATGAATAAGATTATGAATCATATGCCTGCCTCCCTTTTTTTCTATTTGTCCTGATATCCGTGTGGATGGGACTGGTGCCATTTCCATGCGGTGGAAATGATGGTTTCCAAATCATTAAACTGTGGTTTCCAGCCAAGAATTTCTTTTGCCCTATCGCTGGATGCAATTAAAGTGGACGGGTCTCCTGCACGTCTTGCCTCTTCTCTGGCAGGAATCGGATGACCGGTTACCTTTCGTGCTGCTTCCACAACCTCTTTTACAGTAAAGCCTACACCATTTCCCAGGTTGAAAATATTGCTTTCCCTTCCTTCCCGTAAGTATTTCATGGCAAGAATATGTGCCTGTGCCAAATCATTTACATGGATATAATCCCTGACACAGGTGCCATCCTTTGTATCGTAGTCCGTTCCATAAATGGAAATGAAGTCCCGCTGGTTATTTGGTACCTGAAGGATTAGTGGAATTAAATGGGTTTCCGGGTTATGTGCCTCGCCTATCTGGCCATTTGGATGTGCACCGCAGGCATTAAAGTAGCGGAGGGACACAAAACGGAGCTTGTGGGCGGCGGCTGTCCATTTAAACATTTTTTCCATGGAAAGCTTGGTTTCCCCGTAGCAGTTGGTTGGAAGGGTACGGTCTGTTTCCAGGATAGGAATCCGTTCCGGTTCGCCGTAGGTTGCAGCGGTGGAAGAGAATACAATTTTGTCAATTCCGTGGGCAACCATGCTCTCCAATAAAATTTCTGTACCGCATAGGTTATTGTTATAATATTTTAAGGGATTTACCATGCTTTCCGCCACCTGTGAATTGGCAGCAAAATGAATGATGCCGTCAATGCGTTCTTTTTCAAATACAGAATCGATAAATTCCCGGCAGCGGATATCGCCCTCATAAAATTTTGCTTTCGGGTGAACAGCTTCCCGGAAACCAGTTTCTAAATTGTCTACAATGACAACCTCTTCCCCTGCGTCAATTAAGTCATAAACTGTGTGGGAGCCGATGTAGCCCGCACCACCTAATACTAAAATACTCATAATCATATCCTCCTTTTCAAGTGTACTATAATACCTTTATACCGCCGTACTTACGGATTTTTAATACGTTGCAGGAGCCTTCACCAAAGATGCCGTCCATTGCAGCTTTGTATTCCGGAACAGCGGTATTTTTTACAAATGCCTGGATGGTTCCGGCAAACCCTCCGCCGTGTACCCGGCTGACGCCATTTTTCCCAAGGATGCAATCGCTGGCAGCCAGGGCGATGGATACATTCTGGTGTTCTGTATCGTGGCTGGTATATACATTTTGTAGATATTTGAAGGAAGAATCACCGGAGGATTTTACCATATCTAAAAAGCCGGTAAAATCATCTGTCTGCAGGGCATTTACCTCCCTTTGTACCCGTTCATTTTCTTCCACAAAATGAATAGCGCGGAGGGCAGCCCTGTCGTTTACTTCTTCTCTGATTTTATTTAGATTGGCTAAAAGCTCCGCTTTAGACACATCCCGTAATACCTCCTTCCCAAAGCAGGCAGCCGCTTTTTTCATTTCGGCGGGAATTGCTGCATAATCCTCGGTTAAATCTGCATGGGAACCCTTCGTATCGGTAATGCAGAGACTGTAGCCATGGGCATTTAAGTCAAATTCTACCTGTTTAACCAAAGGCTTTTCCGGGTTTGCAAAATCAATGTGAACCAGACCTCCTACAGAGCATGCCATCTGGTCCATCAAACCGCAGGGCTTTCCGAAATATACATTTTCCGCATACTGTCCGATAATGGCAATCTCAATTGGAGAAATTTTCATATCGTTATAGAGACCGGAGATTATGGTTCCGATAATGGTCTCAAATGCGGCGGAGGAGGAAAGACCAGCTCCGATTAACACATCGCTGGTGATATATGCCTGGAAACCGCCTAAGTGATATCCGTGCTGCTGCATTCCTGCAAGAACGCCTTTGATTAGGGAGAGGGTAGTTCCCTTTTCGGCTTCTTTTTTTTCTAGGTCGGAGAGGTTAACGGTAATTATGTCGTAACCGTCGGAAAGGATTTTCACCACAGGCTCGTCTAAGCCTCCGACAATTGCAATGGCATCATTGTTGATGGATGCCGCCAGCACTTCTCCGTGCTGGTGGTCAGTGTGATTGCCGCCAATCTCGCTCCTGCCGGGAGCACTGTAAATTGCAGCCTCACCGCTTCCAAAGGCTTTCTCGTATATTTGTATGGCATTCCTATATCGGTTTATCTGGTAAGGGAGCATATCCGTGTCGATATAAATGTCTGTAAGTAAATCATTATGGATTTGATTTTGAAATTCGGACAGCAATATCCTGGTGTTTTTCATAGCAGCTACCTCCTGTTAATGGGAATAATTTTGTGTTTCAATAGAATTACACACGCTTATCATACTGTCTCTTATACACATCTCCGAGCCCACGAGACTCGACGTCATCTCGTA
>UQXF01000050.1 GCA_900544905.1 uncultured Clostridium sp. | reverse complement strand
GTTTTGTTATAATTACATTTATTATGGAAATTTTTATATAATACGTATAACGCATTTATAAAAAACATTGGATGAGAGAAAGATTTTGTCGGGAAAAATCGGGAGGAAAGTACAATGGCAACGATTGCTGAAAAGAGTAGAACCAAGGAAATTATTGACCGCTTACAGGGAATTATTAATAATGCTTCCGCAGTGCCTCTGGCGCCGGGAAAAATATCTGTGTTTAAGGAGGAAATACAATCTCTTTTAACAGAGCTGGCAACCCAGATGGAGATAGAATTAAAAACCTATCACGAGGTAAATGACCGGAAGGGAAAGATTATCAGTGAGGCAAAAAAGGAAGCGGAGAAGATTATTTACCAGGCAGAGCACAGTGCAAGCCGGATGCGTGTAAGCCGTCATACAACAGATGTCCCACCTCTTGATTATAATACCTTAAATGATGATGAGCGCAGTGCGCTTGGCAATGCCAACGAAATTTACGGGGCTTCTCTCATTTATACCGATGAAATGTTGACGGAGGTCACGGAGCTGATTTCCGACGCCTACCATAACATCCGCAGTGATTACGAGATTATTTTGCAGGTGCTGGAGGAAAAATTGGATATCATTAACAATAACCGTGCAGAGCTGATGGACGGTTTACAGGAGATGGATACAGAGGACCGAAGCCAGCAGATTTTAGAGATTGGGCAGCTTTTGTCCAGTGAGCTTCATATGTCCAGGATGAAGGCGAGAATGAACCCGGATGAATATGAGGACGGCAGTGTGCAGCTGAGCCTGGATTTACAGGAGGAGCAGGAAGAAAAGGCGCGTCTGGCAGAGGAGAAGGCACAGCAGGCAGCGGCGGCACTGGCGGAAATGACTGCGGAGCGGGATGCCCTGATGGAAACGGTAGAAAAAATGAAAAAGGAAGGTATGAGGGGTGTTGTACGTGGAGCCCGGGATATGGGTATGACAGCAGCTTCTGCTGTGACAGGGGCTGGTATGGCGCAGGAAGCTGCTGCCGCTGCACCGGCTTTCGTTAAGATGATGGACGAACCGGTAAAACAGCCGGAGAAGGAAAAAGAAGCGGAGCCGGAGGAAGAGGTTGAATATGAAATCGTCTATGTTACAGAGGATGAGCTGGAGGAAGGCGAAGAATACGAAATCGAGTATGTAGATGAGGACGAATTGGAAGAGAATGTCGAGTATGTGGATGAGGATGAATTAGAAGAGGATGTAGAGTATGAGATTGAATATGTGGACGAAGAGGATTTAGAAGAGGGTGAAGAATACGAGATTGAATATGTGGATGAGGCAGAAGAAAAAGAGGAAGAAAAAGCAGTAATTTCTGAAAAGCAGGCAGAGGAAGAGGAGACGGAGATTCCGGAAGAGAAGGCGGCAGCAGAAGAAAAGCCGGAAAAGGAAGAGCAAAAGCCGGAAGAAGCCGGGGCTGTGACAAAGGGTAATGAAAAGCAGTCCGAGGAGATTAAAGAGGCAATCAGGGAACTGGAGGAGATGGAAAAAGAGAATGAAAAAATTCCTCTTATTCCGCATTTTAAGAAATCGGAAAGTGTTGCCAGCGTTTCCTCCGAAAAGGTTGCCAAGATGGCTACAGCCATTACAACGGAGAAAAAATATAATGGATTAATCAGCCGGGCAGTCAAGCAGCGGGAAAAAGCAGAGGAAGAAGAGACGGTAACGGTGGAGAAGCCAGAGCCTGCTGCAAAGGAGCCTGAGAAGGATGAGGATATCCGGACAGGTGCAGATGGTAAGGAATATGTTCAGGCAACCATGCAGTTTGATGAGGATTTTGAGATAATGGAATTTTAAACGGCTATAGCTATGTTTGCCGGTAATAGGAGAAGAATATGGAGCAGTATCAGATTTTCAGGCGGAAAATAAATTATTACGAGACGGATAAGATGCAGGTTGTACACCATTCCAATTACATTCGTTTTCTGGAGGAGTGCAGAATGGATTTCTTAAAACAGATTCATCTGGATTATGAGCAGATGGAAGCAAAGGGAATTATGATTCCTGTGCTCAGCGTGGAATGCAGCTATAAGAATCCGGCAAAGTTCGGAGAGACAATCTGTATCATACCAAAGCTGGAAGCCTTCCATGGTGTAAAATTTGATATGAGCTACCGCATTTATTCAGAGGATTTTAAGGTTCTGCATAACGAGGCCCGCACCTCCCACTGCTTTGTGGATTTTGATTTCAAACCGGTGCGGTTAAAACGGGATTATCCGGAGATTTATGAGGCAATGACGGCTTTGATTGGCAGGGAGCTGGCAGAGATATAAGCCAGCCGCCGTCAATACGGGGTGTTAGAAAACGGGGGAGAAAATATGAGGAACAGGGGAGTAAAGAAAAGCATTATAATAATAGCGGCAATGTTTTGTATCTGTTTCATGCCGTTTTCATCCCAGGCGGCAGGCAGTACCCAGGCGCAGGGGACTGAAACTGTGAAAAAAGAGGCATTTTCTCCGGAAAATGGGAAAGTGGGATTATCCCCTCTGAAAAAGAAAATCCAGAAAGAAATTAAAAAGCATAAAGGAACCTGGTCTGTCTATGTCAAGAATTTAGACACCAATGAATATCTGCTGATTCAAAATAAAAAGCTGCCGTCTGCCAGTCTCATTAAGCTATACACAATGATGACGGTGTATGATAAGGCGTCCCATAAAAAATTTACCCTCAATAAAAAGAATAAGAGGCTTCTAAACCGCATGATTACGGTAAGCAGCAATGAAGCCTGTAACACGCTGACAAAAAATCTGTCAGGGAAGAAGCTGTTTTCCGATGGAAAGAAGCAGATTAACCGGTATTGCAGGAAAAATGGGTATTCCAAGACAAGCTTTCAGGTGCCCATGGGAAAAAGCAGCAGAAAAAATGTAACCAGCGCAAGGGACTGCGGATATGCCTTAGAGCGGATGTACAGGGGCACCTGTGTGAGCAAAGCGTATTCAAAGGAAATGATAAAGCTGCTGAAAAAGCAGAGCCGCAGGACAAAAATTCCGGCAGGCATTCCAAAGAATGTAAAGACTGCAAACAAAACCGGTGAGACCTCCTTTGCGGAGAACGATGCGGCGATTGTATATTCCAGGGGAGCAGACTATATTATTGTGGTTATGAGCTATAATGGGACGAACTCTGTAAAGGGGATTCAAAAGATATCCAAACTGACGTATCAGTATTTTAATTAGATATGGAATGGGTAATCGGATTTTATGGCAATGTGTGCAAAAAGTTAATTTTGTGCAATTTTTATAAAAAATGCCAAAAAAAACGACAGAAAAATAAAAGATTCATGTTAAATTAAGAGTTTTTGCTGAGAAAATTAACAAAAATCAGGAAAAATATGTTAAATTGCATAAAAAATCTTTTATTTTTAACTTTTTAATGGTATAATTAAACACATATCTTGCATAAAGGGGTGACACTATGATTAAGAAAGAAATGATTGCCATGCTATTGGCTGGCGGACAGGGAAGCAGACTGGGCGTACTTACTTCAAAGCTTGCTAAACCTGCAGTTGCCTTTGGTGGAAAGTATAAAATCATAGATTTTCCACTTAGTAACTGTATTAACTCAGGAATTGATACCGTAGGTGTGCTGACACAATACAGACCGCTTAGATTAAACCAGCATATTGGAATTGGTATTCCATGGGATTTGGATAGAAGTATTGGTGGAGTAACGGTATTGCCGCCATATGAGAAGAGTACCAACAGTCAGTGGTATACTGGTACGGCAAATGCAATTTACCAGAATTTGGAGTATATTGATTATTATAATCCGGAGTATGTGCTCATCCTGTCAGGAGACCATATTTATAAGATGGATTATGAGGTAATGCTTGATTATCATAAGTCTATGGAAGCAGATATCACACTTGCTACATACGAGGTGCCGATGGAAGAGGCGAGCCGTTTTGGTGTTGTTATTACAGATGGCAATGGTGTGATTCAGGAATTTGAAGAAAAACCGGAGAAACCAAGAAGCAATAAGGCTTCCATGGGTATTTATATTTTCAAATGGAGCGTATTGAAGGCTGCGTTACAGGAGCTTAAGGATGTTCCTTCCTGTGATTTTGGTAAGCATATCATTCCGCATTGCCATGAAAATGGTTCAAAGGTTGTTGCTTATGATTTCAAGGGCTATTGGAAGGATGTTGGAACCCTTGGTTCATACTGGGAAGCAAATATGGAGCTGGTTGATATCATTCCGGAGTTTAATTTATATGAGGAATTCTGGAGAATCTATACTAAGAGTGATATTCTGCCGCCTCAGTATATTGATGAATCCGGAACTGTTACCGAAAGCATTGTAGGCGAGGGTACCGAGGTATATGGTGAGGTCAGCCACTGCGTAATTGGCTCAGGTGTTACCATTGGAGCCGGAGCAGTTGTGAAGGATTCGATTATCATGAACAATTCTGTGATTGGTGAGGGAGCCGTAATTAATAAGGCGATTATTGCTGAGAATGTTGAGATAGGCAAGGATGTAGAGCTTGGTGTCGGTGAGGAAGCACCGAATGAGTCAGCGCCACACATTTATTCCTTTGGTCTGGTTACCATAGGAGAGAATTCTACGATTCCAGATGGTGTTAAGGTAGGTAAGAATACAGCTATCTTTGGACCTACGGACAAGTCTGAATATCCGGATGGATTGTTAAAGAGTGGTTCTAGTTTGATAAAGGTAGGTGACTTAGCATGAGAGCAATCGGTATTATTTTAGCAGGTGGTAACAGCAGCAGAATGGGAGAGTTATCTGCAAAGAGAGCGGTAGCGGCAATGCCTGTCACAGGCAGCTACCGGGCTATTGATTTCTCTTTAAGTAATATGACAAATTCCCATATTCAGAAGGTAGCGGTATTTACACAGTATAATTCACGTTCCCTGAATGAACATTTGAATTCATCCAAATGGTGGGATTTTGGTAGAAAACAGGGCGGCTTGTATGTATTTACACCAACCATTACTTCTACCAATAATTTCTGGTATCAGGGTACTGCGGATGCACTTTACCAGAATATTAATTTCCTGAAGGACAGCCATGAGCCTTATGTGGTAATTGCCAGTGGTGACGGTGTTTATAAGTTAGATTACAACAAGGTATTGGAGGAGCACATTAAAAAGGGTGCGGATATTACAATTGTATGTAAGGATATCAATCCGGAAGAGGATGATGTAAGCCGTTTTGGTGTTGTTAAGTACAATGAGGATATGCAGGTTACCGATTTTGAGGAAAAACCTCTGGTTGCCCAGACATCTACCGCATCCATTGGTGTATATGTTATCCGTAGAAGACAGCTGATTGAGCTGTTGGAGGCATGTGCAAAGGAAGGCAGAACAGACTTTGTTAAGGATATCTTAATCCGGTACAAGAATGTTAAGAAGATATATGCATATAAGATGGATTCTTATTGGAGAAACATCGGAACCATTGATTCTTATTATAAGACCAATATGGATTTCCTGAAAAAGGATATCAGAGACTATTTCTTCCGCCAGTATCCGGATGTATATTCCAAGGTTGATGATTTACCGCCTGCAAAATATAATGGGGACGCAGTGGTAAATAACAGCCTGATAGCCAGCGGATGTATCGTGAATGGTACAGTGGAAAATTCGGTGTTATTTAAGAAGGTATATGTGGGGAATAATTGTGTTATCCGTAATTCAATTATTTTAAATGATGTGCATATCGGTGATAATTCTGTCATTGAGAACTGTATTGTGGAAAGCCGTGATACATTACGGGCAAATACCATTCATACGGCTGAGCCGGGACAGATTAAGGTTGTTGTTGAGAAGAACTTCCGCTATGCATTATAGTCCTTTTCTGGAGAGAAGAATCTATATAATGAAGAAAAATCCCTTGTTCATAAGGGAATTTTGAAATGTAATCATGAACGGGATTCATGATATTAAAGTACAAAGGGGTGTAACAAAAATGGAGATTACAGATATCAGACTTAAAAAAGTCACAAAAGAGGGGAAAATGAAAGCAGTTGCATCAATTACACTGGATAATGAATTTGCAGTTCATGATATCAAGGTAATAGAAGGAGAAAAAGGTCTGTTTATTGCAATGCCGAGCCGTAAAGCGGCGGATGGGGATTACAGAGACATTGCCCATCCAATTAACCAAAGCGCCCGGGAGCGTATTCAGTCGTTGATTCTGGCTGAGTATGAAAAGGTGCTGCAGGAGGATGGAGAACAGGTTGTGTAATAATGTTTTCAAATGTGTAAGCCGGAGATGCAAGTCTTCGGCTTATTTATTAAAAGACATAAGCCTTTGTATGAGATGGGTATTGTCTAATAAATAATTGTTGTAAAGGTGAGGAGTGGATATATGAAAATAAGAATGGAATATTTTCTGGTATGTTTGTTTGTATTATTAGGGATTTTTGGAGGCAGGAAGGTGGTTTTTGCGGCAGAGAATAAGGATGCAGAGGGGATTATCGGAAAGTGTCAAACTGTTATGTCTGCAAAGAAGGTATTGGCATATGATATATATATGACTTATGAAGGACAGCGGGAAAAATTCATGGCAATGTCGGTGGATAAGAATACAAAGACAAGCTATGTGGAGTTGTTGGGAGAAGTGATGTATCTGGATGAAAGGAACAAGCTGATATATCATTATGATTCGGAGAAGAAGAAATGGTATGTCGCTCCTGGGGATTCTTCAGAAATTTTGACAGAGGACGAGGATGTAAACTATATATATCAGGATATTGAGGGTGCGCAGGTAACCTGTGAATATAATGGAACAGAGATATTTCAAAATGTTTCCTGTGAAAAAATCACATCGCATGTCAAAGAAGATACCGGGGAAGCATATGACATCATTTATTATGTGAATGAGAATACCTATGAGCTGTGTGCAGAAGTAATAGAACAGGAGGGCATGATAATGGAGCTCCTGTTTTCGTATCCGGATGCGGTGCGGATACCGGGGAATGTGAAGAGCAGTTCCGTTTTGGAACCTGGTTCTACTGTG
This sequence comes from uncultured Clostridium sp., assembly GCA_900544905.1. GTDB lineage: Bacteria > Bacillota > Clostridia > Lachnospirales > Lachnospiraceae > CAG-590. The sequence continues at coordinate 16,173 of UQXF01000050.1, read as the reverse complement.
AAATCCGGTAAGCTTCAGTATAGGGTTCCGAAATCGGCAAAAGGAAGAGTAGTAGAGGTATCAAATGGTTCTAAGGCAGCCGGTAAGGTGACGATACCGGATACCATTACCTTTGCAGGGAAAAAGTATAAGGTAACGGGGATTGAAGCCAAAGCCTTTGCCAATAACAGGAAGATTACGAAGGTGACAATTGGGAAAAATGTGAAGACCATTGGCAAAATGTCTTTTTATAAGTGTAAGAAATTAAAGCAGGTAGTAATCCGTTCCACGAAGATAACGAAAATCGGACAGAAGGCTTTCTATGGAAATGCTAAAAAGTTAAAGGTTAAGGTTCCAAAATCAAAGCTTGGTAAATATAAGAAGCTTTTGAAAAAATCGAAGGTTTCTTCCAGACTGACAGTCAGCAGATAATTTGAGATGTTAAGACAGGATGGAGCGTGTTTTCCGTCCTGTTTTCATTTATTTAAGGTAGTATATTTCCGGGAAATGTGGTAAAATACTTTATCAAAAGACGAAATTAAGACTCAGACTTATGGTGATTAAGTTTGAGTTGTTTGTATGCATTCTGATTTGCATTAAAATATAAGGAGGAAGAAAATGGAGCGTGTAAAGGCAGTAATATTGGCGGCTGGAAAGGGAACCCGTATGAAGTCGGAGCTGCCAAAGGTGATTCATAAAGTATTGGGGAAGCCCATGGTAAAATATTCCATTGATGCGGCAGTCGAAGCAGGAGCGGATATCTCAGACATCTGTCTGGTGGTGGGTCATAAGGCAGAGCTGGTGAAAGAAGCAGTGGGAGAAGATGTGACGTATGTGTTCCAGAAGGAGCAACTGGGAACCGGTCATGCAGTCAGATGTGCCAGTGAGTTTATCGGTAAGGATGGTATTACCATGGTACTGTGCGGCGACACACCGTTAATTAAGGGAAAGACCCTGAAAAAGCTGGTGGAAACACATATTGCAGAGGGAAATGCGATTACGGTATTGACTGCAAGGGTGGATGACCCGACAGGATACGGGCGGATTATTAAGGATAACTGGGGTAAGTTTGTTAAAATTGTGGAGCAGAAGGATGCGACCTTGGAGGAGCAGAGGGTAGATGAGATTAATTCCGGTATGTACATTTTTGATTCTGCTGTATTGAGCCGGGCTCTTTCTATGATTACGAATGATAATGCACAGGGAGAATATTATCTGACAGACACTATTGAGATAGTAAAATCAGAGGGACTCGGAGAGGTTGCCACTATGGTAATTGATGATGTTGACGAAATAAAGGGTGTAAATTCGCCGGAACAGTTAGAAGAGGCGGAGATGATTTTAAGAAACCGGGAAGAAAAATATGCTTAATATATTTGGCAGGAGAAAAAACGAGGAAAGTGTTATGAAGTTGGTTGTAGGACTTGGAAATCCAACTGCCAGGTATGATAAGACAAGGCATAATGTTGGATTTGAAGTTATAGATGCATTGGCAGACAAATATAATATAGCATTGGATACCATGAAGCATAAGGGTATGTATGGAAAGGGAAAAATAGATGGACAAAGCGTCATTTTGCTGAAACCCATGACCTTTATGAATCTTAGTGGAGAGAGCGTTGCTTTAGTGTCAGGCTATTATAAGGTTGCACCGGAGGATATTATCGTTATTTATGATGATATCAATCTGGATGTGGGAAGACTTCGTATCCGGGAAAAGGGCAGTGCAGGTGGACACAATGGGATGAAAAATATTATTGCCCATCTCGGTACAGAGGAATTTCCGAGGCTTCGCATTGGTGTTGGAATGAAACCGCCGAAGATGGATTTGGCAGATTATGTGCTGTCTCATTTTTCAGAGGAGGAGCAGGCTCTTATGAACCAGGGATATGATAAGGCCTGTGAGGCATTGAAGCTGCTGCTCCTGGATGATATTCCCCAGGCAATGAACCAATACAATGGGAAATAGGGTTTCCTCATCTATCCAAACAAAAATTAGAGGAAGAAGATATGGAAGTGTTAAGAGCGCCTTTCCGGCTTTCGGAATTGGGCAGTAAATATGAAATTGCAAAGGGAAAAAAGAAGACTCCGGTGGAGATTAGCGGAACAGACGGCTTTGCACGCTATTACACAATGGATTGTCTGGGTGCAGACCGGGTTAAGCTGATTGTGACCTACAGTGAGGACCGGGCAAAGGAGATATTGGACGCCTACAGTTTTTTTGATAAGAATATCCTGTATTATCCGGCAAAGGACGTACTTTTTTACAGCGCAGATATTCATGGACATACAATTTTGCGCCAGCGTATGGAAGTGTTGAAGAATATTATTGAGGAAGATGTTTCTACGGTAGTTGTGTCCATAGATGCCCTGCTCAATAAGGTGGTTCCCTTAGAAGAGATAAAAAATAATATAGTGACGTTCCGCATGGGAGAGACGCTTTGCCTGGATGATATGAAGAAGCGTCTGGTTTCACTTGGTTATGAGAGAAATGACTGGGTGGATGGTGTAGGACAGTTTGCAATCAGGGGAGGTATTTTAGATATCTTCCCTATGAGCAGTGAGTGCCCTTACCGGGTAGAGCTTTGGGGCGAGGAAATAGACAGCATCCGGAGCTTTGATGTGGAAAGCCAGCGAAGCATAGAAAATGTGGAAACATTGTCTGTGTATCCGGCGGCAGAGATGATTCTTGACCAGGAAAGAATTGATAAAGGGCTTAAGAAAATTGATAAGGAGCATAAAGCGTATGCAAAAAAGCTGAAGGAGGCTTTTCAGACCGAGGCATATGGCAGAATCAACCGGGAGGTGGCAGGTCTTAAGGAGGAGCTGGAATATTTTCATAGTGCCATGGGAATTGATAGTTATATCGGAAGCTTTTATGAGGAGCTTACCAGCTTTCTCAGTTATATGCCAAAGGATACGCTGATTATGGTAGACGACCCGGCACATGTGCTTGCAAGGGCAGAGGCATGCCAGCTTGAATTCAGGGAAAGTATGGTAAGCCGGTTAGAGGGCGGCTATATGCTTCCCAGCCAGGCGGATATATTATTTGACTATAAAGAAATGGCAGGAAAAATTGCAACGAGGGATACGGTTCTGTTCAGCATTTTAAGTAAGGAGGATTCCCTGTTTGAGCCGCAGACAAAGCTGGTATTTGATACGAAAATGGTGCCCACCTACCATCACAATTTTGAAATGCTGTTAAAGGATATCAAGAGATGGAAAAAGGAAGAGTACCGCATCTTGCTGTTTTCTCCCTCTGCCACCAGAGGAGAGCGTTTAGCAAAGGAATTGCAGGAGCAGGATGTCAATTGCTTCTTTTTGGCGGATAAGGACAGGGTTTTAGCTGCATCAGAGATGATGGTGACAAATGGCAGATTAAAGGCTGGCTTTTGTGTTCCGGAGATTAAGCTTGTTGTACTGACAGAGGGCGATATATTCGGACAGAAAAAAAACAGAACCCGTATCAAACGGAAACCATTATATTCGGGAGAAAAAATCAAGAGCTTTGACGATTTAAATATTGGGGACTATGTAGTACATGAAAAGCATGGTCTTGGCATTTATCTTGGAATTGAAAAAATAGAGGTAGATAAGGTAACGAAGGATTATATTTCCATTGAATACAGCGGTGGTGCGAAATTGTTTATCCTGGCATCCCAGCTTGATTTGATACAGAAGTATTCCTCAAAGGAAGGGCGGAAACCGAAGCTCAATAAATTGGGAGGCCAGGAATGGGAGAAAACCAAGTCGAGAGTCCGGGGACAGGTAAAGGAAATTGCCAGAGAGCTGGTGGAACTCTATGCTGCCAGACAGTCAAGGGAAGGGTATGCGTTTTCACAGGATACGGTTTGGCAGAAGGAATTTGAAGAAATGTTCCCCTATGAAGAGACAGAGGACCAGTTAAAAGCCATTGAGGAGACTAAGCAGGATATGCAGAGCTCCAAAATCATGGACCGGTTAATCTGTGGAGATGTGGGATACGGAAAGACGGAGATTGCCATCCGGGCAGCCTTTAAAGCGGTACAGGATGGTAAGCAGGTTGCGTATTTGGTACCCACAACCATTCTGGCACAGCAGCATTACAATACCTTTAAGGAGCGGATGCAGGATTTTCCAATTCGTGTCGGTATGCTGTCAAGATTTTTGACGCCCAAGGAGCAGAAAAAAACATTAGAGGATTTAAAAAAGGGTCAGGTTGATATTATTATTGGTACACACCGGCTTCTGTCCAAGGATTTGGATTACAGTAATCTGGGTCTTCTGATTATTGACGAAGAGCAGCGTTTTGGTGTAACCCACAAGGAAAAAATCAAGCAGATGAAAAAGGATGTGGATGTACTGACATTGACGGCTACCCCGATTCCGAGAACGCTTCATATGAGTCTGATAGGTATTCGCGACATGAGTCTGTTAGAGGAGCCTCCGGTGGACAGAAAAGCAATCCAGACATATGTACTGGAGTATAATCCGGAGCTTGTAAAGGAGGCCATTTCAAGGGAGCTGTCCCGTGGCGGACAGGTTTATTATGTATATAACAGAGTCAATAATATTGCGGATATTGCTGCGGACCTTTCCAGAATGATGCCGGAGGTGCGGATTTCCTATGCCCATGGGCAGATGAAGGAAAAGGAATTAGAGGATGTCATGTTTGCATTTATTAATAAAGAGATTGATGTACTGGTCACAACCACGATTATTGAGACCGGTCTGGACATTGCAAATGTAAATACAATGATTATCCATGATGCAGAAAATTTTGGGTTATCCCAGCTATATCAGCTGAGAGGAAGAGTGGGACGTTCCGATAAAACAGCATATGCATTCTTAATGTACAAACGGGATAAAATGTTAAAGGAGACCGCTGAGAAACGGTTAAAGGCGATTCGTGAATTTACGGATTTGGGCTCCGGCTTTAAAATTGCCATGCGGGATTTGGAGATTCGTGGAGCCGGTAATCTGCTTGGGGCGGACCAGTCAGGGCATATGGCGGCAGTAGGCTATGATTTATACTGCAAGATGTTAAATGAAGCCATATTAAGGCAAAAGGGTGAGAAAACCGAGGAGGAATATACAACCTCTGTTGAGCTTCCGGTGGATGCGTATATTCCGGCAACCTATGTAAAAAATGAGATGGTGAAGCTGGAGCTTTACAAGCGGATATCCGGAGTGTGGACAAAGGAAGATTATGAGGATATGCTGGATGAGCTGACGGACCGTTTTGGAGAGCCGCCATATGAGGTGCTGAATCTTCTTACCATTGCAAGGCTTAAGGCAAGAGCGCATGAAGCCTTTATTACATCGATTACCTATAAAAACAAGCAGGTGCATATTGAAATGGCGCCGGGAGTTAAGGTGAAGATGGACTGTCTGGAAGCATTTTTAACAAAATACCTCAATAATATTCGGGTAGTGGCAGGCGCTAACTCCGGTTTTGTGGTGGATTTGGAAAAGAAGAGCCTTAAAAATTTTATCCATGAGCTGGAGAGTATTATTGAAGATATTGATATGTTGATTGAAAAATAGAATTGGTGTACAATGTGTATATGAGTATGCATTTATGGGACAAAGTATAGACGGGCGATTGCGAAACTCAGTTTTTGAAATCGCACGTTGTGTAAAATAAACAATTCACCACAGGGCACGTTTGCACTACTTGTCGCTCGTAACAGTACATAAGGTGCCAAAACACGGCACCTAAGTACTGACGGCTCCAAAGTACCCTGTTTGTGAAGTTGTTTATTTTGCACAACTATGTTTTTGAAAACAGGGAGTTTCGCAATTGCCCAGGACAAAATATAGATTTTGAGAGGAAAAACATGTCAGATAAAAAGAAAAAGCAAGATAAGCGGAAGAATAGAAAAGGGTTCATACTTATTATTCTGGCAGTTGTCCTGTTGATTGGCTTAGTGTCTGTCGGTGTATGGAAGCTTTCCGGAGCCGGAGAGGAGCCGGAAAGCCAGCTGGTGTTTACAGTGGGACAGGAGGAGGTTTATTTAAATGAGGTGAACCTCTATATCCTGCAAAATGTGGAGAATCTCGGTCTTACGGCAGATTATCTGGAGAATACCACAGCACAGGATGGAAGTAATATGGCGGAATATTACAAGCAGCAGATTCTGGAGCTGATTCGGGATTATAAGGTTGAGTACACTATTGCGAAGAAGCAGGGAATTGTGCTTTCTGAGGAAGAGGAAAAATCTGTCCGGAGTGATGCGGTACAGTTTATGGGCAGCATAAATGGCTCCGTTTTAAATAAGTTGGGAATTACACAGGATTGTGTGACGGAAGTATACAGACAAAGATATCTGGTAAAGAAGCTGGAGGACGCTGTAAAGGAAGAGGTGACAGTGGAAGACCAGAATTATGCCACCATGTATATCCTTCTTTTTCCTAAGGTAGAGATGACGGAGGATGGCGATTATGAAAGGCAGGAGGACGGAGAGACTCCGGTTATGCTTTCTGAGGAAATGATTGCCCAGCGGAAAAAGGATGCAGATGAGGCATATAAAGAATTGGCAGATGGTGCGGATATCGAGGAGATTGCGGAGAAATATGGAGTGTCAGCGTATTCTGGGGAGGAGAGCAATCTGACAGGAAGCTTTGGAGCTCCTTTTTCAGAATATGCAGAAACTTTAAAGGAAAATGAATACAGTCCGGTAATAGAGACAGAGAGCTGTTATGCAATATTAAAAATGGTAGAGGTTAACAACCAGGATTTGGCAGACCAGATTATGAGCTATTACAAGGCGGATTTGGAGGAGGAAAAGCTGGCAGAAAAGAAAGAGGAATGGTATCAGGAAGCCGGTGTAAGCAAGGAGCCGGAATTTGCAGGCAGCGTTTGGAAGGACATTTCTTTATATGATTTTACAGAATATGTGGAGGAATAGTGTATGAGATATGGAAAGAGAGCGGCGGTTGCTGTAATTGGTTTGTTGTGCATGATTACCCTTATTTCATGTGGGAAAAAGGACAATGAAAATACGGAAAAAGTAGTATATGAATTTGGTAACGCCACAATTACCTATGGGGAGTTTTATATCTATGCCAGGACCGTGGAGGAGGATTACCAGAAAACCTATGGAAATGGAATATGGAGCCTGGAGCTGACAACAGATGATGGAAAGAGCAGCGTAAGGGATGTTACAATCCGGGATATCATAACCAATATAAACCGGGTTAAGGTATTGGTTGCCCAGGCAGAAGAATTAAAAATATCCTTAAGTGATAATGAGAAGGCAGAGGCAGAAAACATGGCAGAAACCTTTTATAAAGGTCTGACAGAGAAGGATATTTCGGAAGCAGAGATTACCCGTGATTTAGTGGTTCAGGTGATTGAAGAAAATCTGATTGCAGAAAAGGTTTATAAACAGATTATTGCAGATTATGATTTTGAAATATCGGAAGAAGAAGCACGGATGACCACATTTTATGATATCGTATTTGAGTGCTATAAGGCGAAAAATGATGGAACGGTGGAAGAATATACAGAGGAGAAAAAGGCAGCCCAGCTGCAAAAGGCAAATGAGGCATTGTCCTCCCTGGCACAGGATGAGGATGTCACTTACGATATAATCGTAGATAAATATGATTTACAGTACTCTGCATCCTATACCATGTCCAGAACAGAAATGATTGAAGAATACGGAGAGTCGGTTGCAGATAAGATTCTCAGTCTCTCGGATGGTGAAGTCAGTACCGTTATTCAAAGTGAATATGGATATCATATATTTAAAATGCTGAAGGCAAATGACGAAGAGCTGACAAAGAAAAATAAGGAGGCAATCATTGTCCAGAAGCAGAAGGAATATTTCGACGGGGTATATGAGGAATGGGCAAAGAAGTATGAATCGCACTTTAACATGGAAGAGGATGTAAATATGGAACTGATAAAGGAGTTCCCATTTTAATGCCATTGGAGAACAGGAGGAAATGACATGGATACCCGACACGCAGAAGTATGTGAATGCAATGCTATCCACCAGGATGTGGTAGAAAGAGTAAAAAAGCATATGCCTGAGGAAGAGACATTGTATGATTTGGCAGAATTATTTAAGGTATTTGGAGATACCACAAGAGTCCGGATTCTCTGCGCACTGTTTGAGAGTGAGATGTGTGTATGCGATATCTCCATTTTGCTGGGAATGAGCCAGTCTTCTATTTCCCATCAGCTGAGGGTGTTAAAATCAGCAAAGCTGGTTAAGAACCGCAAGGAGGGAAAGGTTGTGTACTATTCACTGGATGACGAGCACATTAAGCATATATTTGAACAGGGCTTAGAGCACATTAGTGAATAAAAGGGCTTAATCAGGCAAACATTCCTGTAATGATAAAAAGAACGAGTATCAGCACACCTGATAATATACCGATTATGGAAGTTGCGATACCTGCAACCGCTATGCCGGGCTTATTGCCAAATTCATCCTTTGGCTGGATGCATCCAAAGATAATTCCCAGGATACTCATAAGGATACCTAATCCGCAGCAACAGCAGGTTAGAATACTCAGAATGCCCATTACCAGAGAGGCAATTCCAAAGCCTGTTGAAAATTCGGCAGGCTCTGATACCACATTACTGTAAGAATCAGTTTTTGGTACCGGTGCAGCGTTTATGCGGTTGTCGCCTGGCATTTCAAAAGCAGACACTGGTTTGCTGCTACCATCTTTATCAGTTTCAGGGGCAGTGCTGCTTTCAGGGATATCGGTTTCAGGGACAGTGCTGTTTTCAGGAATATCAGTTTCATTTACATTGTTATTGTTTTCGTCCATATGATTCTCCTTTAAGTAAATAAGATAAGGCTATCATAACATTTTTAAATGGTTTCTGTAAAGGGAAACCCTTTATTCTGCTTATGGCAATTTGCCTTCCGATATGTTAAAATGGAGAACAGCTGACAAAAGATTTAGGAGAAAACAGATGGATAGCAGGAAAACCATAACCAATTATAAAGTATTGCTCAGGGATTTTGTTATAGTAAATGTTGCTGCTGGCGGGGCATTATTGTCAATGCTGCTTGTGGTAATGCTGCAGCGTTATGGGATACTTCCGTCATTTCCATGCGGAATTCATGAGCTTTTCAAGGTGTATTGTCCGGGATGCGGTGGTACGAGGGCAGCCTTTGCTCTGATGCAGGGGCATGTTCTGCAGTCATTGTTCTATAACCCTGCTGTATTATTAGGAATTCTTTTAATTTTATATTATGAGTGCGGAGTTCTGATTACTCTGGTAAGGAAGGATGGAAAATGTTATTTTTATAAAAGAACCGGGCTTATATATGGGTATCTTTTTATTGTTTTGTTATTTACCATAATCCGGGACTGGCTTTTGCTTGGATATCATGTGGATATGCTGAAGGATTTTATAAAATAAAGAAATTGCAAATTCCCCTTGATTTTTTAATAAAAATGAGATACTATATAACAGTCGTTGAAAATGACTGGTCTGCAGAAGTGGCGGAATGGCAGACGCGCTAGATTCAGGTTCTAGTGGGGTAACACCCGTGTGGGTTCAAGTCCCATCTTCTGCATTGCGAAACCCCTTGAAAATCAAGGGGTTTCTTTTTTGCACGATATTTTGTGCTGTGCTTTTACTTTGAACCGGGTCCTGGAAAAGGTGTGAAAAAATACTTTGGTTCAATATCCAAGACTCTGCAGATACTGAAAAACAGTTCAAAAGAAAAGTGCTGATTCTTCTTTGGACTTTCGATGCGGCTCAAATAAGGCCGTCCCACTTTCAGAAGGTCAGCCAGCTCTTGCTGCGTTAAACCAGCCCTTTTGCGGTAATAAGCGATATGCATACCTAAGTCTACAAAATCTTCGTTGATTTCTGCGAACTGGTCATACTTTTGTTTTTTGGGTTTCATATAAATCCCTCCTTTGTATATTGTTTTGCTGTTTAATATGTTTTCCAGTGTTTTTATTGTAATACAAAGCGAACAATAATGAAACATTTGTTAACCAAAAAGTAACAAAAAATTGGCTTTTTGCTGAAGGCTGCCGGTCTATGCGAAAGCTGTGATATGGGTGTATAGAAAGAGGAGAAGAGAAATGGCGAAAAAAGAAATTAAGACAAATGCAATGCGGATGCTGGATAAGAACAAAATTGCTTACCGGACGAAATCTTATGAGTGTGATACCTTTATAGACGGGGTGCATGTTGCAGATAAAAATGGCGACTCCTATGACCAGTCCTTCAAGACGCTGGTTACGGTTGGAAAAACCGGAGCGTACTATGTATTTGTGATACCCGTAGATAAGGAAATTGATTTTAAAAAGGCGGCAAAGCTTGTAGGCGAGAAGTCTGTTGAAATGGTACATGTAAAGGATATAAACACTGTTACCGGATATATCCGGGGTGGGTGCACACCGCTTGGGATGAAGAAGCTGTATCCCACCATTATACAGGAGAGTGCCCGGAATTTCGATGAAATTATTATCAGCGGCGGAAAACTGGGGCTCCAGATACTGCTGAATCCTTTAGATTTGGCAAAGGTGGTGAAGGGCAGATTTGAAGATATCATAATGTAAGATTTTTCATATAATTCTTTTATAAAATATAATTAATCTATAAATTTTTTCTGTTTAAAGACCGATATAGCAGATGAAAGGGTGAAGTGGCGGAACATGGAGGCTCTGCCACTTCCTTTTTTCTAATTAATAATCCAATGTTTCATGGAAAAGAAGGGAGTTGAGTACCATGAAAATCGACAGTAGTGCGGTGGCAATGTCGGGCGGACAGAGCTACAGCCACTATCAGGAAACCCATGTATCTACTACGCAGATGCGGGCATCGCAGTGGAGGGCATTGCAGGCTGCAAAAGCACAGGAGGATGCAGCGGAAGTATCCATTTCGGATGAGTCCCGGGAAAAGCTTGCGGATATGCAGGCAAAGGCAGATGAATCATCTAAGAAGTCTGTCCAGGAATATTTAAATGATGTTCAGGAGACAGAGCCGGTGGCAGCAAAGATTAGTACATCGGACAAGGATGAGCAGATGTTAAAGACTTTGCAGCGTATTCTGGAGATGTTGAAAAGAATACGGAAAGGAAATCTGTTATCAGCGGATGGATTTGTAAGACAGGTCAGTACATATAGTCTGTCCAGCGCTGACAGTGCTTTTTCCTCCACCACCAGCAGGCTGGGTCAGGAATATTCTAAGGTGCAGAGCTGGTCAGCTGTGGATTTGCGGAGCAGTACGGGAACAACGGTGATGGGCAGTGCCAGTGGGGTGTCATCCGGAGCCGGTACGACATGGATTCGGCATACGGAAAAAAGCGGATATGTGATGGAGCAGGAAAATACTTCATTTTCTGCAACGGGTATTGCCAGGACTGCAGACGGAAGAGAAATTGAATTTGGCGTGGAGTTGAATATGTCCAGAGGCTTTGCCGGCTCATTTTTCTCGTCAAAGGATGAAGAGGTTGTATTAACGGACCCTTTGGTTATCAATCTGGACAGCAGTATGGCGAGTGTGTCTGACCAGAAATTCTTTTTTGATTTGGATGCAGACGGTAAAAAGGAAAAAATATCCTCGCTGGGGTCCGGAAGTGGTTTTCTTGCATATGACAAGAATGGAGATGGCATCATAAATGATGGTTCAGAGCTGTTCGGAACAAAATCCGGCGACGGATTTGCTGATTTGGCGAGGTATGATGAGGACGGAAACGGCTGGATTGATGAAAATGACAGCATCTTTGACAATTTGAAGGTGTGGGTGAAGAACCAGGACGGTACAGACCGCCTGCTGAGCCTGAAGGAAGCCGATGTTGGTGCAATTTATTTGGGAAGTGCTGATACCCAGTTCCACCTGAATGACAGGTATACCAACCAGACCAATGCAGTAATCCAGAAAACCGGAGTGTTTTTAAAGGAAAGCGGCGGAGCCGGAACGGTGCAGCATGTTGATTTGGCTTTATAAGATGGCAGCGGTCAAATAAAGTTATAAGAGTAAGGCTTTTAAAAGGGCAGATGATGGTACAGCCGTATCATTGTCTGCTTTTTTTCATAGATTTAACTTGTCATATAGTTATATATTGTTGTAAAATGGGAAATGATGAAAATATGACTGAATAGCAGCAGTGTTCAGACTATAAGGAAAGGATATGACATATATGCGTAAAACAAAAATTATCTGTACATTAGGACCGGCAACAGAAGATGACCAGGTGCTGAGAGAATTAATGATAGAGGGTATGAATGTGGCGCGATTCAATTTTTCCCATGGTGACCATGCCCAGCACAAGAGAAATCTGGAGAGAGTCCGGAAATTTCGTGAGGAATTGGGACTTCCCATTGCGGCATTGCTGGATACAAAGGGGCCGGAGATTCGTGTAAAGAATTTTAAGGATGGAAAGGTTACCCTGAAAAACGGACAGGAGTTTACCCTTACGACAAGGGAGATTGAGGGAGATGAACATGCGGTTTCCATTACCTATAAGAATCTGGTTCATGATGTAAAGACCGGTACAAGAATTTTGATTGATGATGGACTGATTTCCATGCGGGTCGAGACCATAACAGAGACGGATATTATTTGTGTTGTGGAAAACGGAGGACCGGTATCGAACCATAAAGGCGTAAATGTGCCAAATGTACCGCTTTCCATGCCCTATGTCAGTGAAAAGGACAGAGAGGATATCATATTTGGTATTGAACAGGGCTTTGATTTTATTGCGGCATCCTTCGTGCGTACAGCGGATGATATATTAGAGATTCGCGATATTTTAAGCCAGCATAATTGCAATTTTATTAACATTATTGCAAAAATAGAGAATATGCAGGGCGTTGAAAATATTGATGAAATCATCCGTGTATCGGATGGCGTTATGATTGCCCGGGGAGATATGGGTGTAGAAATTCCGCTTGAGGATGTTCCTTCTATCCAGAAAATGATTATTAAGAAGGTTTACAATGCAGAGAAGATTGTTATTACAGCAACACAGATGCTGGATTCCATGATGAAAAATCCAAGACCGACAAGAGCAGAGGCGACAGATGTGGCAAATGCAATCTATGATGGAACATCTGCAATCATGCTATCCGGCGAGACGGCTGCCGGACTCTATCCGGTGGACGCATTAAAGACTATGGTAAGAATTGCGGAGCGTACAGAGGCGGATATTGATTTGGTGAAGCGTTTTAACAACAGGGAGAGCCTGGTCAATCCGGATATTACCAATGCGATTGCCCATGCCACCTGTACAACAGCGATGGATTTAAATGCAACCGCAATTGTGACGGTTACCAAGTCCGGTAAAACAGCCAGAATGATTTCCAAGTACAGACCATCCTGTCCGATTATCGGCTGCAGTCCCTATGAGAATGTGTGGAGACAGTTAAATCTTTCGTGGGGGGTTTTCCCTCTTATGGTGGAGGAGAAGAACAATACGGATGATTTATTTGAGCATGCCATTGAACAGGCAGAGAAAAAGGGATATGTAAAGCAGGGGGAGATTACGGTTATCACAGCAGGTGTTCCTCTTGGTGTTTCCGGAACCACCAACCTGATAAAGGTTCATGTGGTTGGACATATTCTGATTAAAGGGCGTGGCGTTAATAACCGGAAAACAACAGCAAGCCTTTGTGTCGGAAAGGATGAAATGGATATTATAGATAATTTCAAGGAAGGGGATATCATAGTTCTTCCGGAAACCAGTAATGATATTATGGATGAGCTTCGTCAGGCCTCCGGTATCATTGTGGAGAAGGAGGGGCATAATTCCCATGCCGGTATTGTAGGTCTGAGTCTGGATATACCGGTTATTCTGGGAGCCGCCAATGCAACGGAAATATTAAAATCCGGAGCGGTTGTTACAATGGATGCAGAAAAGGGAATTGTGTCATCGAATTAAAGATTTACACGGGAAAAAGGAGTAGATATGGCAGAGGTTAAGAAACAAAGGGTTATCTGTCCGAAATGTGGCAGCCGGATAGAGGTCGGAATATGGGATTGTATTGAAATGCCATATGATATGGAGAAAAAAGAAAGCATTATGAATCAGACCTTCTTCAAACTGAATTGTGATGCCTGCAAAAATGTTTTTCCGATTGCTTATAAATGCATTTATAATGATATGGAACAAAAATATATGATATGGCTTGTGCCACGGCTGGGGGAAGGTGAACTGGAAGAGATAAACGCTTATAACCTGCAGTTGATGACAGATAACCGCCTGCGCCTTGCCCAGGGAGGATACCGGTACCGGATTGTCCGCAATGACAGAGAGCTGCGGGAAAAGGTATTTATTTTTGACGAAGGGCTGGATGACCGCTATATTGAAACGATGAAGACAATATATGTGCCGGTGATTCAAAATAAAATTCCGGATAATTGTAAAATTATGGGGGTTTATTTTCACAGAGCCCAGGACGGAGATGGATACCAGCTGGTGGTTGTGCTGGATAACCAGCCGCCTATGAGCACCCGGGTAAATATGGATATTTATGAGGATATGAAGAATAAGCTTCACACTGCGGTTGAGGAGAAGACAACGGAAGGGCTGATGCTGATTAATGCAAACTGGGCGGTGGATATTATGACCGCTCCGGCTGATAACGGATTTACGGTATGAGAATCCATCAGACAGGCATACTATCACTGGAAATATTTATAGAAGGAGGTCATGGTTATGGCAATTGTAAATATAACAAAGGATAACTTTGAGGAAGAGGTTTTAAAATCAGATAAAACAGTATTGGTGGATTTTTGGGCAGACTGGTGCGGACCATGTAAAATGCTGGCGCCGATTGTGGACCAGGTTGCAGAGGAGCACCCGGAGATTAAGGTGGGAAAGGTGAATATTGATGTGGAGGCAGCTCTTGCCATTGATTATAAGGTAATGTCCATTCCTACACTTCTTGTTTTTAAAAATGGAGAGATAGCAAATCAGAGCATTGGGGTAATTTCCAAATCAGATATTCTGGATTTATTATAGGAAAACATTTGGAAGGAAAGAATACAAATGACAAATATGACAACCCTTTGCTATATAGAACGGGGACAGGAATATCTGATGCTGCACCGTGTGTCAAAGGATAAGGACGTGAATAAGGATAAATGGATTGGTGTAGGCGGACATTTTGAGGAGAATGAAAGCCCGGAGGAATGTCTGCTTAGAGAGGTGAGAGAGGAGACGGGACTGACGCTTACCGCATACCGGTTCCGCGGTCTGGTCACCTTTATGTCGGATAAGTGGCAGACGGAATACATGTGTCTGTATACGGCGGATGGTTTTGAGGGAGAACTGGCAGAATGTGATGAAGGGGTTCTTACCTGGGTACCAAAGAAAGACTTAAATAAATTAAACCTATGGCAGGGAGATTTGATTTTCTTTAGGCTGTTGGAGGAGGACGCCGGATTTTTTTCCCTGAAGCTTCGTTATGAGGGGAATACCTTAAGGGAGGCAGTCCTGAATGGAAAACCTCTTTGTATATAAGTAAGATTATCACAAAAGAACAGAAAACAGTTTACAGTGTGGAAGGCAGATTTCAATTTGGAATCTGCCTTTATGTTGCACTTTATTCCATGTATAGTCCCGATATTGGTACAGCAAATGCGGTAGAATAGATATGAACCTAATTATTTCAGATGGATACAAGCTTCAGGAGGGAAACGATATGGGATACGGGGAAAAAAGAAAGAACAGAATTTCATTATTTGAGGATATGATAGGGTTTTGTGAGAGGGAGCAGAGGCTGGTTAAGGCAATCCGCAATTCCAGAGAGCATACAATTATCTATGAGAACCGGGTGCCGGAGGCATTGAAGCCTGCCAAATGCCGGGTGAATGCCTGTACAGTGGACATATGGAAGCTTCCGGCATTAGAGGCGGTACAGGAAGTGTACCGAATCTTTCCGGATAGCAGAGCCGGTTTGCTTAACCTTATTTCACCGGTGAACCATAGCGGGGAGATAATGAGAGGAATCCCGGACCAGGGGCAATATCTGGATTGCTGTACCACACTTTATCCCTGCCTGAATATGCCTCCGTTATCCAAAGAGCTTTTTTCTGATGATGGGAAAGGCTTGATGCCATATAGGAATGTTTATATCTATACACCGTCTGTTATACAAATTAAGGCGGATAGGGATGAGCCGGAGATGATGGAACAGAAAAACTGGGCTGCCTTTGACGTGATTAGCTGCACTGTGCCGGATCTGTCTCTTATACACATCTGACGCTGCCGACGATCTTAC
>UQXF01000049.1 GCA_900544905.1 uncultured Clostridium sp. | reverse complement strand
ACGAGATGACGTCGAGTCTCGTGGGCTCGGAGATGTGTATAAGAGACAGCTATTGCAATACCAATTGCATCTAAATTTCCTTATAAAAAATCAAAGAACAGAATTCCGCCAGAGTTAAAATATTCCATGAATGAAGCTTCCATCCGTCTTCTGCATTTTTATCAATAACCTCCTGAAGCTTTTTATTAAATCTTTCTGCTGAAAAAATTGAAAATGTAAAATAATCTGTTTTATAAATTGCCTTATCCATAAATATTTTCCTCCATAAAAAATAATCCTGTCAATCACTTTCTGACTGACAAGATTATCTTATAAAAATAGAATAGAAAAGGCTATCAACATATTGTTGCAGGTATGTAAACTTCCAGTTGCGCTTTAATTAATGTGTTATATTATATAAAAATCTTCCAAAATGATACCCTAATTCATATGAAATCAAATATAATATTC
This sequence comes from uncultured Clostridium sp., assembly GCA_900544905.1. GTDB lineage: Bacteria > Bacillota > Clostridia > Lachnospirales > Lachnospiraceae > CAG-590. The sequence continues at coordinate 22,741 of UQXF01000049.1, read as the reverse complement.
CCACCAGAACCAGAATAATCAATACGTATAATAATTGTAATTTTTTCTTCTGTTTATCATTTAAATTCGTTAAAAAAATCTGAATCCTGTTCATTAAAGTATCTGTATGATATTCTAATGATTCCTTTTCCTGTTCTGATAATTCTTCCTTTTCCTCTCCACGCATCAGATAATCCAAAGAAACACCGAAATAATCACTTAAGAAAATTAATCTGGTCATTTCCGGATATCCCTTATCCGATTCCCATTTTGAGACAGACTGCCTGGATACATCCAATAGTTCAGCTAATTCCTCCTGTGATAATCCGGAGTTTTTTCTTAATTCATATAAACGATTACCAAATGTCATCTGATAGTAACCCCCGCTATAATATCTTTTCCATTCCAATCTTTTGTGGTACAAGTCCACATTTTTCATAGAATTTCATTGCATTTTCGTTACAGCTCCACACATTGAGGGTAACATTGTAACAACCACTTTCCTTTGCAAATGCCAGAACATATTCATATAACTGTCTGCCAATATGCTGCCCCCTGCTATTCTCATCCACACACAAATCATCAATATATAAAGTTTTTATATCCGTTAAAATATTATCCTCCACATGCTGTTGAAATACACAAAAAGCATAGCCAAGAACAGTATCATTATCATCTACTCCAACAAAAATTGGTTTTGTATCATTCTTGATAATTTCTAACAATTCCTTATCCGTATATTTTTTTACATTTCCCTTAAATAAATCCGGTCTGCCATTATGATGAACCATTAAAACCTGGCAGAGTAGTTTATTGATTCCATTCATATCTTTTTCTTCTGCTCTGCGGATTTTCATGATACTGCCCCTTTCTATATTATTCGTTAATTTTCCAATAACCCTTTCTATCAGAACCTACTCTTTCAATTTTTCCTGATTCTTTTAATTTTTTTATAATACGGCTTATCTTCCGTGTACTCATATTTAAATAACCACTCATTTTATTTGCTGTCATATATGGATTTGTTTTAATTATATTTAATATTCTATTTTCATCGCCATTTTCATCGCCATTTTCATTGCCATTTTCATCGCCATTTTTTAAATTAGATTTTTTATTCTCTTTTTCAAAAGGAAAAATCACTTTTATAAAATGCTCTGATATTTCAAATATATCTTTATCATAGGAATTAAGAATACGACTCATACCTGAACCTAATTGTTCTACTAATCCTAAATCTTTAAATACTCTCATTAACTCACGGTTACGTGGCATACTGCTACAGCTGAAAAAATCTTCTTTACTTTGACCAGAAATCAAACCACCGTAGGATGTCAAAACAACACAATTATTAAAAATCTCAAATACAGGTGGTATTTCGTTTGAATAATCATTGTGAACAATAGCATTAATAAGAGCTTCTCTTAATGCAAGAGGTTCAATTAAATTTTTTTCTAAGCGCTTTGAACTGGTAACCTTTGTCCTTGTTATATTTTCAATTTTCATCTTTTCCAGAACATTATTTGTTGCTTTAATTAAAGAACAATACCCATATTCTTCATTTTCTATTAAATTAACTTTATCTGCACCCTCATATTTTGCTACTTTGATAGAAACAGCATTTTCATCAGCTAACAAATATGCCACATAATTATATTTTCCATCTGGTGTCAATAATTCCAGACTATTAGCAAAATTTTCATTTAATTCAAATCCACGTTCCTGATAATAAATCCTCAATTGAGCAAATGTTAAATCTTGTCTTGGAGATATTATATTTCTTAAAGTAGTATGAATTCGTTTTCCATAATATTCATCAATTAATGACGTACTCATAGGCTGGGTAGATGAACCTAACCTTATATAACAACCATTTGGCGACATTCCCTTATTTTTTATATAATAAGGCTTTTCTAAACCACTGGAAATCAAAACTTTGATAATTTCAACATTATCTATTTCTTCAATTACAATATCAAATAATCCTAACGGAGATGGAAGAATATTATTTTTTATTCTATCTGCTACTTTTAACTGTATTTCATCTAAATTTTCATTTTTTATTGGATTACCTTTATCATCTAAACCTATATATAAAATTCCGCCTTCTTTATTATTTAAGAATGCAACAATTTCTTTTTCCAGCTTATCATTTAATTTTTCTTTAAATTCTACTCTGTTACTTTCCTGCAACAAATGATTACCCCCATTTTCATTATAAAATATCCTGCTAATTCACACATTTAAATATATCATCAACACCGATATATCTGCCGGTGACACTCCCGATATTCTTGAAGCCTGTCCGATATTCTCCGGCCGAATTTCATTTAATTTCTGCCTTGCTTCTTTTCTAAGATTATGCACATTTTCATAATCAATATCCACAGGAATCCTCTTTTTCTCCAGCTTCTTAAAATGCTCTACCTGGGAGCGCTGACGCTTTATATATCCGTCATACTTTAACTCAATATTAATCTGCTCTATAATATCCTTTGCAAAAGGACTGTTCCACAAGGTTTCATTCTCCTGGTAAATTTTTTCCCTGTCTGTATCAATTGGCGCAAGCTGTTCATAGGAAAGCTCAGGACGTTTGATTAAATCTGCCAAAGAGGCAGCTGTTTTTAAGGTGGTACTTCCATTTTCCTCTAAAAATGACTGTACTGCCTTATTCGCACCCACCATAGTCTCTGATAATCTTGCTACTTCCTCTTCTATCATTTCTCTTTTTTTGCAGAAATGTTGATATCTCTCCTCATCAATCAATCCAATTTCATATCCAATATCCGTAAGGCGCAAATCTGCATTATCCTGGCGAAGCAGTAAACGGTATTCTGCACGGGAGGTCATCATCCGGTAAGGCTCCCTGGTCTCCTTTGTCACCAGGTCATCAATCAGTACCCCGATATATCCCTGTGACCGGTCTAACACTACCGGTTCTTTTCCCTGCAGCTTTCTCGCCGCATTGATTCCTGCCATTAATCCCTGTGCAGCCGCCTCCTCATAACCGGAGCTTCCATTCATCTGTCCCGCACTGAATAAACCTTCCACATCCTTAAATTCCAGGGATGGCTTTAACAGCAATGCGCTGATACAGTCATATTCAATAGCGTAAGCATTTCTCACAATCCTTGCATTTTCCAGACCCGGTACACTCCGGTACATTGCATACTGCACATCCTCCGGCAATGAAGAGCTCATACCGCCAATATACATCTCATTGGTAAATTCTCCCTCCGGCTCCACAAACACCTGATGACGGTCCTTATCCGCAAATTTCATTACCTTATCTTCAATAGAAGGACAATATCTGGGACCTGTTCCCTCAATTGCTCCTGAAAACAGAGGGGAACGGTCAATGTTACTCCGGATAATATTATGTGTTTCCTCATTAGTATAAGTAAGATAACAGCTGACCTGTTCTCTTTTAATATCTTCTTCTGTATTGGTAAAGGAAAATGGTACAATAGTTTCATCTCCCTTTTGTTCTTCCATTTTTGAGAAATCAATGCTTCTCTTATCGATTCTTGCCGGTGTCCCGGTTTTAAAACGGCGCAGAGGGATTCCGGCATTTAACATGGAATCCGATAAATAATTGGCAGCAGATAATCCATTTGGACCCGTGTGGTTCACCACATCCCCATAAATACATCTGGCTTTCAAATATACTCCAGTACAGAGAATGACACATTTTGCAAAATAAGAAGCTCCGGATTTTGTGCGGACACCCCTTATCTTCTGCCTGTTCTCTCCCTGAAATACGTTCATTTTTTCTTTATCTATGTTTTTGGATATAATATTATTTTCATCAAATAACAGCTCTGTTACTTCTGCCTGCCGTAATGTCAGATGCTCTGTATTCTCCATGGTCATACGCATCTGCCTTGTATATTCCGCCTTGTCTGCCTGGGCACGGAGAGAATGTACAGCAGGACCCTTTGATTTATTAAGCATTTTGGACTGGATATAGGTTTTGTCGATATTTTTACCCATTTCCCCTCCTAAGGCATCAATTTCCCGGACCAGATGTCCCTTTGAGGAGCCTCCTATATTGGGATTACATGGCATCATTGCTACACTGTCCATACTGACGGTAAATATAATTGTCTCCTGTCCCATTCTTGCCAGTGCTAAAGCTGCCTCACAGCCGGCATGTCCTGCTCCAACCACAATTGCATCATATGTTTCTTCTATTGTATTCATCTGCTATTCCTCCATATGATATTCCAACAAATAATCATTTTCCCATACAAAATTCTTTAAATATCGTATCAACCAAATCATCTTCCACCGACTCTCCGATAATATATCCAAGCCTTTCGTATGCCGCCATCAAATCAATGGAATAAAAATCCTCCGGCATACCATCTGCAATGCTCTGCCGTACCATTTTAATAGAAGAAAGCGCTTTCTCCAAAGCCTCCTTATGACGCATGTTTGTAATATAGATTTCATCATTATAGGATAAGCTTCCATGAAAAAACATATCATTTAATTCTTTATAAAATACTTCAAAGCCTGTCTGCTCTTTGGCACTGATATCAATGATTGTCTTGTCTAAATGTGATAATACTTCTTCTGTTGTTACCACACTTTTTAAATCAGATTTGTTTTGCAGAATAATAACCTGCTTTTCCTTAATCGATTCCATAATCTGAAAATCATTTTCATCCAATGGAACAGAGGCATCTACAATATATAAAATCAAATCAGCTTTTTCCATTGCTTCTAAAGATTTATCTACACCAATCCGCTCCACCACATCCTCTGTATCCCGGATTCCGGCAGTATCCACAATATTTAAAGGAATCCCATTAATGGATATAAATTCTTCCAGCGTATCTCTTGTTGTCCCTGCTATATCCGTTACAATGGCACGCTCCTTTCCCATCAGCACATTCAATACAGAAGATTTTCCCGCATTGGGCTTTCCAAGAATTACCGTCTGGATTCCCTCTTTCATTATCTTTCCGTCCTCTGCAGTCTGTATCAGATGGAAAATCTCCTGTTCCATATTACTAAGCAGTATATCTAATTCATCATCAAATCCATCTAAGCTGTAATGCTCCGGGTCATCCAAAGCAGATTCAATATAAGCAATATTGTGAATCAGTTCACCACGTAATTTTTCTATCTTTTTTCGTAAGCTTCCCTTCAATTGGGAAACAGCAGTCTTTGCCGCCAAATTACTCTTTGCGGATATCAAATCCATAACTGATTCCGCCTGGGATAAATCAATCCTTCCATTTAAAAATGCACGTTTTGTAAATTCACCGGGTTCTGCCAGTCTTGCACCATTTTTTATCAATAAATGAAGAATCTGTTTCATTACCTGTACACCTCCATGACAGTCAATCTCCACAACATCTTCTTTCGTATAGGTGGAAGGCGCCTTCATTACCAGAACAATTACCTCATCAATAATTTGTTCCTCTTTTCCATAAATTCTGTCCACAATATTTCCATAAGCAGCCGTATAAGATTCCAGATTATGAATCTCTTTTCCTCTTTTCTTTGGAACAAAAACAGAATCTGCTATTTTAATTGCATGTTCACCACTTACACGAATAACTCCAATTCCACCCTGGTTCATTCCCGTTGCAATGGCAGCTATGGTATCTGAAAATTTTATCATATCTCTTACCCTTCTGATTTTTCTTATTCTTTTCATAAATATCAATTAAATAAAATTCATTTCATACTATTTTTCAATCTTTACAATTAAAATTTATTATACTCTACTTTTCAAAATGTGTATAGAAATTATTTTTCATAAATAAGTGTAATTAATTTTCTGAAATTGCAATAACCTTTTTCATATATTAAAAAAATAGTGGAAAGATTCATTTACTCAGATGAATCTTCCCACCTCTCCATTCATATTCTCTTCCCTTATTTCTTCAAATATACAACTACTTTGCGGTAAGGCTCTTCACCCTCGCTTCTGGTTGCCACATATTTATCATTTTGTAATGCAGAATGAATAATTCTTCTCTCATATGGATTCATAGGCTCAAGAGTAACACTTCTTCTGCTTCTCTTAACCTTAAATGCAATATTCTTAGCCAGGTTCTCTAAAGTATCTTTTCTTCTTGCACGATAATTTTCCGTATCCAGCTTCACACGGACATAGGATTCACTTTCCTTATTCACAAACAAACTAATCAGATACTGTAAGGCATCTAAGGTCTGTCCTCTCTTACCAATCAGAATACCCATTTCCGGTCCTTCCAGATTAATATTCATATTATTGTTTTCTTCATCATAATCAATGGTAATTTCCGTTTCAATATCCATTGCCTTAAATAAAGCTTCCAGATATTCATTTGTCTTATCCGCGATTGTTTTAGCCTTCTCAGCTTTCTTTGCTTTTATAATAGCAGGCTTTGCACCCAGTCCCAAAAATCCGGTAGAACCCTTATCCACTACTTCATATTCTAATTCACTGCTGATAATTCCAAGCTCTATTGACGCTGCTGTAACTGCCTCTTCTACTGTTTTTCCCTTAAATTCTGTGTAACTCATTTTACTTCTCCTCCTTAATTACTTTTATCATTATTTGAATTGTTGTAATTCATCATAATATTTGCTTTTGAACCAAGGCTTCCTTCTTTATATTTTTTATTCTGCTTTTGCTGTACCGCTTTTTGCGATTTTTCAGAAGGAACGTAATTTCTTAAGGATGCTGCAGAATTCTTTTTCATTGCCTGCTGTTTTTCCAGCTGCTCCTGGGCTTCCGCTGAGGTATCCATCATACGCTCCATAAAGGATTTCTTACCACCGCGTTTTTCCTTCTTTTTCGCTGCCTTTTCCATCTGTTTTTCCAAAATTGCATCCATATCCACATGGTCATAATAGAAGTTGGTAGCCAGCTGTGTCAGTAAGGATATTAATGCACTAACTGACCAGTAGATACCAATACCTGCCGGCAGGGAAATACAGATAAAAATAGACATAAGAGGCATTGTAATCTGTATACTCTTCATCATTGTATTTGTTGTTGCGTCACCCTGCTGCTGATTACCGGAAGTCAGCTTCATGGACAGGAAATTAAAAAGAGCAGAAGATATTGGAATCAAAAGTGCCCAGCTTAACTTATAACCGGGAGCCTCCGAAATATTAATTCCAAGAACAAAGGAATGAATCTGGTCAATTTTATCAATGTTTTCTGCTACATCTCCTGATAAATTCAAGGTATCCATTAAAGTATTTAAATGAGACACCCCAAAGTTAGATAAAACATCGATTATATTATCGATACCAACCTCTGCCAAATCCTTAAATTTACTGATTGCATAGCTGGCACCACTGATACTGTTTTCATCTACAAAATCAATTAAAAACTGCTGTACTTTTCCTTCTCCCTGACTGTTCATAACACCCTGGGCAATTGGTATATACATATCCTTTATCTTTCCAACATAAGCAGGAATATTCTGTATTACCCTGTAAAGTGCATAAATGATAGGCACCTGAATCAAGGTCGGAAGGCATCCGCTTGTCATGGATGTTCCATATTTGTCATATACTGCCTGCAGCTCCTGCTGCTGTTTCACCATGGATTCCTGGTCTTTTTTATCTTTATATTTTTTTTGAATTTTTTGAATCTCAGGCTGAATAACCGCATTAATCTTTGTAGATTTCTGCTGTTTAAATGTCAATGGAAATAGTATCAGCTTCACAATTACAGTAAACAGAATAATACACAATCCCAGATTTGCTATTCCATCACTTCCTGCCAGAATATTATAGGTAAAATCCAATAATTTACCAAATACCCAGGCAAATGGTCCTAAAAAACCTCCCTGCGCTGTTAAAAACATCAAAATAAAAGTCCTCCTTAAGATTTTTTCTGTGGAACCGGGTCATACCCACCTTTTGAAAAGGGATTACACCGTAAAATTCTCCAGATTGCCAGCAAACTTCCCTTCACTACTCCGTGAACCTCTAAAGCCTCTATGGCATAGGAAGAACAGGTCGGATAATACTTACAGGTTGCATGTCCCTTAAGCGGTGACAAAAATTTCTTATATAATTGTATCATTTTAATGAGAATATTCTTAATAATGTTCAAAACACACCTTATTTTGTGCATTCTTCCGAAGAATCCAGGATTCGATGCAGCTTAGCTAAATGGAGAAATGCACTTTCCATATCCCAATAGTTACGACCTTTAGAATTAACCCTAGCCACCACTACAATATCTTTTCCTTTTATAAGGTTATTTTGCTGTAAGCGGTAAACTTCTCTAATCAATCTGGTGATACGATGCCTGACAACACTATTGCCAACTTTCTTACTAACAGATATCCCAAGTCTGTTACTCTCCAGATTATTGTCTACTATATACATAACAAGGTATTTATTAGCATAGGATTTACCCCGTTTATATACATTTCCAAATTCTAAACTGTTCTTTAAAGAAATAAATTGTTTCATTTGACTGATTCCTAACTCAGAAAAGGTTCACTGAACCTTTTCCTCATATGCCTGGCAATTCAAAAATGGTCCACTGAACCATTTCCTCATATACTTAGCAACAAAGAAAAAGGTCACAAATCTGTGACCTATGCTGATAAACGCTTTCTACCCTTTGCACGTCTTGCGGCCAAAACTTTTCTACCATTTGAAGTGCTCATTCTTTTTCTAAAACCATGAACCTTTGCTCTCTGTCTCTTCTTAGGCTGAAATGTCATTTTCATCTTCAAATACACCTCCTTCTTTCTGAAAACACCTAGCCCATTATATTAAAAAAACCCTTGTAAGTCAAGCAATTCTTTATGTTTTTCTTCATTTAAATTTAAAACACAACATGTAGTATTTTTGCTTCTATTTTATTACTATATGATTGTTACCCTGATTCAGAAAATCTATACAATTCAATAATTTTTCAAATTTATCCATAAATTTTCTTGTGTTTACATAATGTTATCCACAAAATGTGCATAACTTGTGGATAACTACCCTTTTTTTATGTGGATTTATAGACTTTCCCCTCTGTTTTATTGATTTTTTTACAAAAATCAGAGTTTTCCACAATGCATTCCATCCTTAAAGATACCTCTTTTTCCTTGAAAAAAACCTGTTTTTAGTGTATTATTAATTAGTATGCGTGTGCTTATTTTAAAAACATGTATACAAATCATTATACCACTTTAGAAAGGAATAATCATTATGAAAGAAATGCTTATTAAACAATGGGATAATATATTAAATCTTTTAGAAACCGAATATGATGTATCCCATATGATGATTAACACCTGGATTCGTGCCCTTTCTATTAAAGAAGTAACTGATACCACTATCACTCTTTCCATGGACAAAAAGCTTGGAGCAAGAGGAATCGAATTTATAGAGAAGAAAATGTATGATATTTATCTTCAATCTGCCATTGAAGCAACCTTAAACCAGTCATTTGAGATTTTATTTTGTGTAGACGGAGAGGATATTCCAAATAACAGAGAAAATGCAGATAATTCCTTAGACGGTCATATCAAGCTTTCTTTAGAAAGAAGTAATCTGAATCCAAAATATACATTTGATACCTTTGTAATTGGAGATAACAACAGACATGCCCATGCAGCATGTGTTGCAGTGGCAGAAGAACCATCCTCTGCTTATAATCCACTATTTTTGTATGGCGGTGCAGGACTTGGAAAAACACATTTAATGCAGGCAATTGCCCATCATATTATTACCCATAATCCGGATTTGAAGGTTCTCTATGTATCCAGTGAAACATTTACCAATGAGGTAATTGAAGCTATCCGCAATAACAAAAGTGAGGAATTAAGAGCAAAATACAGAAGCCAGGATGTTCTCTTAATTGATGATATCCAGTTCGTAATTGGTAAGGACTCCACACAGACTGAGTTCTTTAATACATTTAATGACCTGTACAATTCCAATAAACAGATTATTATTTCCTCTGATAAGCCTCCAAAGGAAATTGAAACCTTAGAGGAGAGAATGCGTACCCGTTTGGAATGGGGTGTTCCGGTAGATATTCACGCTCCGGACTATGAGACCCGTATGGCAATTCTCAAGAGAAAGGCGGAAATGGACCATATTATAATTGCTGATGAGATATTAGATTACATAGCCCAGAATGTGGTATCAAATATACGTGAATTAGAGGGAGCTCTCAACAAAATCAGTGTTTACACCAGACTTGAGAATCATAAAGAGGAGTTAACGGTAGAAAAGGCAGCAGATATTCTAAAGGATTTGATATCCAAGGATATCCACCAGGAAATTACGCCGGATTTTATCATTAACATTGTTTCTGACCATATGAATGTCCCCTATGATGACATTACTTCATCTAAAAGAAGCCAGGATATCGCAACAGCAAGACAGGTTGTAATGTATCTATGCAGAAAATATCTGGACCGTTATTCCCTGCAGCAGATAGGTGCATCCGTTGGCGGCAGAGACCATTCTACCGTATTAAACGGAGTTCAAAAAATTGAACACCTTATGCAAAAGGACCCTTCCATGAAGGTAACCATTGAAACAATAGAAAAAAAGATGAATGTATAGCTGTTATATTCCGGTTTATAATTTGTGGATAAGCTGTTTAAAGATTGTGAATAGATAATTTTATGTAATCTTTCTTTTTTTAGAGATTACACAGCGGATAACATTTTTAACATATTGTAAACGGATTATCCAAAGTCGGAATACAGAGTTATGAACATGATTTTTTTATGAATATAAAAGCTTTTTCGGGGGTTTACACAAATCCACAACCCCTACTACTCTTACTACTAAAATATATTAATTATTTGTAAAATGTGCCAACCCACATTTTGTGACGAAAGGAGTTTTACACAATGAAGATTAGTTGTCAGAAAGCATCTTTGATGAATGGTATTAATATTGTTTCTAAGGCAGTATCTACAAAAAGTACAATGCCTAATTTACAATGTATCTTAATTGAAGCCTCTTTAAGTGAGATTCGTTTAATTGCAAATGATATCGAACTGGGAATTGAGACGGTGATTGAGGGAACTATTACAGAAGCCGGAAAAATTGCACTGGATGCAAAGCTTTTAAGTGATATTATCCGAAAACTTCCGGAAAGTGAAGTGGTAATTGAAACAAATTCCAATTATCAGGCTAATATCCGGTGTGAACGTTCAAAATTTAATATTCCTGGAACTTCAGGCGAGGACTTCAATTATCTTCCTGAGGTGGAGAAAAATAAATATATTAATCTTTCTCAGTTTACCTTAAAGGAGGTTATCCGTCAGACTATATTCAGTATTTCAGACCAGGAAAATACAAAGATTATGACTGGTGAGTTGTTTGAGGTAAATGGTGATGTCTTAAGGGTTGTCTCACTGGATGGACACCGCATTTCTATCCGCAAGGTGCAGTTAAAAGAAAGCTTTGATGGAATGAAGGTGATTGTTCCGGGAAAGACTTTGAATGATGTGAGTAAAATTTTAACAGGCGGTGCAGAGGATGAGGTTCACCTGTATGTGACAGATAAGCATATATTATTTGAATTTGAACAGACAAAGGTGGTATCCCGTCTGCTTGAAGGTGAATTTTATAAAATTGACCGGATGTTATCAAATGATTATGAAACAAAATTTACAATCAATAAAAAGGAATTTTTAGACTGTATTGACAGGGCGTCTTTGTTTATTAAGGAATCTGATAAGAAACCGATTATCATGAATATAGAAAATTCCAATATTTATCTGAAAATTGACTCATCATTGGGTTCTATGAATGAGGAGATTGAAATAAAAAAAGAAGGCAAGGATTTGAGAATTGGATTTAATCCAAAGTTCCTCATGGATGCCTTGAGAGTTATTGATGATGAGGAAGTGGATATCTATATGATGAATGATAAGTCTCCATGCTTTATAAGAAATGAAGACAATAGCTATATTTACTTGATTTTGCCGGTTAGTATCGCAGCATAGAAGATAGCCAGATTAGGAGGTCATTATGGTAGAAGATACAATCAGGGAAGATGATTCAAAGGAAAAAGAAGACTTAGAAAAAATGAGAGAGCAGGCCAGAAAAAAGGCTGAAAAAAACAGAAAAAAACAACAAAAGCTACAGGAAAAACAGAAAAAAAGTGGAAAAAAATGTAAAATTGCCGGTATTGTAGCAGCAATTGCCGGAATTTTGGAGGTATTTTTCGGCGGCGGTTCTTCTACGACTATATGTATTGGAATTACCTTTATTTGTATTGGTTATTTTTATTATAATTTAGGTAAAAAAATGGATAGAGAAAATAAAAGGTAAGAGGCTGTTATGGAGACATTAAAATTAAGGGAAAAGGATGAGTTTATCAATTTAAGCCAGCTTTTAAAGGCTATGAATCTGGTGGAATCCGGAGCAATGGCAAAAGAGGTCATTGATGAAGGTCTGGTAAAGGTAGATGGAGAGACAGAATCCAGATACCGGCGAAAGCTTTATGATGGTATGATTGTTGAATTTAATGGTGAACAGATAAAGGTTATAAAATAAACCTGCATTTCATTCAATAAAAATGTTGGTTTATTAAGGTATGGTACTATGTATATTAATTCGCTGGAGCTTAGTCATTATAGAAATTACAAGGATTTGTCAATCACATTTGACCCTGGAATCACAATTCTTTATGGAGATAATGCCCAGGGAAAAACCAACATTTTAGAAGCAATCTATCTGTCAGGCACTACGAAATCCCACCGTGGAAGTAAGGATAAGGACATTATACAGTTTGGAGAAGAGGAAGCCCATATAAGGCTTAATCTCACAAAGCATGAGGTGGGACACCGTATTGATATGCATCTTCGGAAAAATAAGACCAAGGGCGTTGCGGTAGACGGACAAAGCATCAAAAAAAGCGGGGAATTATTTGGAATTATTCACATGATATTTTTTTCACCGGAGGATTTGAGAATTATTAAGAATGCTCCTTCTGAGAGAAGAAGATTCATGGATTTAGAACTCTGCCAGTTAAATAAATTATATTATTATAATTATGTGAATTACAATAAGGCATTAAACCAGAGAAATATATTGTTAAAACAGATTGCATTTAATCCTAAAGTGATGGATACCCTGGATATGTGGGATACCTATCTGATGGAATATGGAAAATGTATCATTGAAGAAAGAGAAATTTTTATCAGACAGCTAAATGAAATTGTAAAAGGTATTCATCATCATTTAACCGGTGAAAAGGAATCCATTGAAATTGGTTATGAAAAGAATGTTACGATAGAGGATTATGAAAATATGATGCATTCCAAAAGAGAGATGGATTTAAGATACCAGTCTACCCAGACAGGTCCCCACAGGGATGATATCTGTTTTTATATTAATGGAGTTGATGTAAGAAAATTTGGTTCCCAGGGACAGCAGAGAACAGCTGCGCTATCCTTGAAGCTGGCAGAAATAGAGCTGGTAAAATCCATAATTCATGACACACCTATTCTTTTATTAGATGATGTGATGAGTGAGTTGGACAGCAGCCGTAAGAATTATCTGCTGGATAGTATAAAGGAAGTCCAGACAATTGTAACCTGTACCGGCTATGATGATTTTATAAAGTCAAGATTACACATTAATCAGATATATAAAGTAACCAGTGGGACAGTGGATATATTTAAGGTCAATTAGAAAAATACAATTTATTGTTTTAAATAGTTGTAAATATATAAATTTTTGAAATGGATTATATATTAAAAATATTAGGAGGAAAGAAATGGAAAAGAAAGTGGAACAGGAATATGGTGCCGAGCAGATTCAAATCTTAGAGGGTTTGGAAGCAGTTCGTAAAAGACCTGGTATGTATATTGGTACAACCTCTGAAAAGGGTTTGCATCACCTGGTATATGAGATTGTAGATAATTCTGTTGATGAGGCATTGGCAGGTTTCTGTGATGAAATCAATGTGACAATCAATAAGGATAATTCTGTAACGGTTGTGGATAACGGACGTGGTATTCCAACAGGAATCCAGGAAAAAGCGGGAATTCCGGCGGTAGATGTTGTATTTACCATGCTTCATGCCGGTGGTAAATTCGGCGGTGGCGGCTACAAGGTAGCCGGTGGTCTTCACGGTGTGGGTGCCTCTGTTGTAAACGCACTTTCAGACTGGTTAGAGGTTGAAATCTGCCGTGACGGTAAGGTTCACAAGCAGCGTTATGAAAGAGGTAAAATTATACATCCGTTAGAGATTACCGGCAATACGAGGAGACGGGGAACTAAAGTAACCTTTATGCCGGATGCTACAATTTTTGAGACTTTGGAATTTGATTTTGATACCTTAAGAACCAGACTCCGTGAAATGGCATTTTTGACAAAGGGACTTAAGATTACTTTGACGGATAAGCGTGCTGGTAAGGAAAAAGAGAGAGAATTTCATTATGAAGGCGGAATTAAGGAATTTGTAGAATATATCAACCGTCATAAAGACCCTCTATATGATAAGATTATTTACTGTGAGGGTGAAAAGGATGGTGTTGTGGTGGAGGTTGCCCTTCAGCATAACAGCTCTTACAGTGAATCTGTATATACTTTTGTCAATAATATCGGTACAGTGGAGGGCGGTACTCATTTGACGGGCTTCCGTTCTGCTATTACAAAGGTATTCAATGATTATGCAAGAAATAATAAGATGCTTAAGGATAACGAGGATAATTTATCCGGTGATGATTTAAGAGAGGGTCTTGCAGCCATTGTCAGTATTAAGATTGCAGACCCACAGTTTGAAAGCCAGACAAAGATTAAGCTTGGTAACTCGGAAGCGAGAACTGCTGTAGATAATGTTGTGACAGAGCAGCTTACTATTTTTCTGGAGTTAAATCCAAAGGTTGCCAAAATTATTGTAAATAAAGCAATCCAGGCACAGAGAGCAAGAATTGCTGCCCGTAAAGCAAGAGATGTGGCAAGAAAATCTACCCTGAATGATTCCATGGCATTACCTGGTAAGCTGGCAGATTGTTCTGATAAGAATCCGGAAAACTGCGAAATTTATATTGTTGAGGGAGATTCCGCCGGTGGTTCTGCAAAGACTGCCCGTTCCCGTGCTACACAGGCAATTCTTCCGCTTCGTGGTAAGATATTAAATGTAGAAAAGGCGAGAATTGACAGAATTCTTGGCAATGAAGAGATTAAAGCTATGATTACCGCATTTGGTACCGGTATTCATGAGAATTTTGATATTACAAAGCTCCGTTATCACAAGATTATTATTATGACAGATGCGGATGTGGACGGTGCCCATATTGCTACATTGATGCTGACCTTCTTTTACCGCTTTATGCCGGAGCTGATTCGTCAGGGATATGTATATCTGGCACAGCCGCCACTTTATAAGCTGGAGAAAAATAAAAAGGTATGGTATGCCTATAGTGATGAAGAGCTGGATAATATTTTAAAAGAAGTAGGAAGAGACCAGAACAATAAAATTCAGCGTTATAAAGGTCTTGGTGAGATGGATGCCACCCAGCTCTGGGATACTACCATGGACCCGGAGCACAGAATTTTGCTTCGTGTGGGAATTGAAGATGATAATGAATCGGAAATCGATTTAACCTTTAATACGCTTATGGGTGATAAGGTAGAGCCAAGACGTGAATTTATCGAGGCAAATGCAAAATTTGTAAAGAATCTGGATGTGTAATTTGAGGGACGCTTAGAGTGATATAAATGTTTGAATTTTAGAAAAGAAGGAGAAAAGAATGGAAGACAATATTTTTGATAAGGTGAATGAAGTTGACCTTAAAAAAACCATGGAAAATTATTATATAGATTATGCCATGAGTGTTATTACTTCCCGTGCTTTACCGGATATCAGGGATGGCTTGAAGCCGGTTCAGAGAAGAATTTTATATTCTATGATTGAGTTGAATAATGGTCCGGACAAGCCACACCGTAAATGTGCCCGTATTGTCGGAGATACTATGGGTAAATATCATCCTCATGGTGATATCTCTATTTATGATGCGTTGGTAAAGCTTGCCCAGGAGTGGAATACCAGATATCCACTGGTAGACGGACACGGAAATTTTGGTTCTGTGGACGGTGACGGTGCTGCTGCCATGCGTTATACAGAGGCAAGACTTTCCAAAATTTCCATGGAAATGTTAGCAGATATCAACAAGGATACAGTTGATTTTTCACCAAACTTTGATGAGACGGAAAAGGAGCCGGTAGTTCTTCCTTCCCGTTATCCGAACCTTTTAGTAAATGGTACCGGTGGTATTGCGGTAGGTATGGCGACTAATATTCCTCCCCATAATCTTCGTGAAGTAATCAGTGCGGTTGTCAAGATTATTGATAACTATGTTCAGGAAGACAGGGAAACAGAGATTGATGAAATATTAGATATCATAAAAGGTCCTGATTTTCCAACAGGTGCTACAATTTTAGGACGTCAGGGTATAGAGGATGCCTATCGTACGGGACGTGGCAAGATTAAAATCCGTTCTGTTACGGATATTGAACCAATGGCAAATGGCAAGCAGAGAATTGTTGTCACAGAGCTGCCATATATGGTAAATAAGGCAAGGTTAATCCAGAATATTGCCAATCTGGTTAAGGAAAAGAAGATTGAAGGAATCGCAGAACTTCGTGATGAGTCCTCCAGAGAGGGTATGCGGATTGCTATTGAATTAAAACGTGATACCAATGCAAATGTGGTTTTGAATCAGCTTTATAAGCATACCCAGCTTCAGGACAGCTTTGGTGTTATCATGCTTGCCCTGGTAAACGGAGAACCAAAGGTATTAAATATCTTAGAGATGCTGAAGCATTATCTGAATCATCAAAAGGATGTTATTACCAGACGTACAAAATTTGAATTAAACAAGGCAGAAGAACGTGCCCATATTTTAGAGGGATTGTTAATTGCACTGGACAACATTGACCGTGTAATTGAAATTATCCGCTCTTCTAAGAATGTGTCAGAGGCAAAGGAAAATTTGATTAAAGAGTTTAAGCTTTCCGATGCCCAGGCCCAGGCAATCGTAGATATGCGTCTCCGTGCTCTTACCGGTCTGGAAAGAGAGAAGTTAGAGGCAGAGTACAGGGAATTAATGGAACGAATTTCAGAATTAAAGGCAATTCTGGCAGATGAACATAAATTATTAGGTGTAATTAAAGAGGAAATTTTGATTATTGCCACAAAGTATGGTGATGACAGAAGAACCTCCATTGGCTTTGATGATGATGATATTACCATTGAAGACCTGATTAAGAAAGAAAATACAGTGATTACCATGACAAAGCTTGGCTATATTAAGCGGATGACCGTTGATAATTTCAGGGCCCAGCATCGTGGTGGTAAGGGTATTAAGGGAATGTCTACCATTGAAGATGATTTTATTGAAGATTTGTTTATGACTACAACCCATCATTATCTGATGTTCTTTACCAACAGTGGTAAGGTATACCGGATGAAGGCTTATGAGATTCCGGAATCTGCCAGAACCTCAAGGGGAACGGCTATCGTAAATCTTCTCCAGTTAAATCCTGGCGAAAGGATTACAGCGGTAATTGCTCTTAAGAAATATGAGGAGGGCAAATATTTATTTATGGCTACCAAGAATGGTATCGTAAAGAAAACAAAAATTACGGAATATGCAAATGTTCGTAAGACAGGACTTGCCGCCATTACCTTAAAGGATGGAGATGAACTGATTGAGGTAAAAGCCACCGATAATACAAAAGATATTATTATGGTGACAAAGCTTGGTATGTGTATCCGCTTTAATGAGACAGATGTGAGAAGTACCGGAAGAACCTCCCAGGGTGTAATTGGTATGAATTTATCCCCTGGTGATGAGATTATCGGTATGCAGATGGATACCCAGGGTGAGGATTTGTTAATCGTATCAGAAAAGGGTATGGGTAAACGTACTTCTATGGAAGAATTTACACCTCAAAGACGTGGTGGAAAGGGTGTAAAATGTTATAAGATTAATTCCAAGACAGGAAATGTAGTAGGAATGAAGGCAGTTAATGATGATAATGAAATTATGCTGATTTCCACAGAGGGAATTGTAATTCGGTTAGAGTGTGATTCCATTTCTGAGCTTGGAAGAATTACTTCCGGTGTGAAGCTGATGAAGATGGATGAGGCAAAGGATATTGTGGTTGCTTCCATCGCCAAGGTCCGGGATAAATCCCCGGAGGACAGCATTGCAGAATTTGAGGCAGAACAGGAAAAGGAAGAAAAAGAAAATAAATAATTTTCGGGTGGCAGATAACACATTCTGCCACCTTTTTTATATAATAAATATAGTATTTATATTTAGAGGTATTCTTATGACCTGTGAAGAAATGATATATAGCAATGATTACTCGGATTTTATAGTTAATTATGTGGGGGAGTCAGAGGAAACAAATGCAATAAGAAGCACCGGATGTCTGAATCCCATTGGAGCAAAAATTGCAATTATCCATATTCCCCGTACCCAGGCTTATCTGACAAACCTGGAATCTGCCCCTTATTCCTTTGTACCGAAATTGTTTGGATTAATGGATTCCTCCAACATGGAGGCAATCGGGGTTAAGCAGGTACAAAATCCCAATAATATCGGATTAAATGGAAAAGATACAATAATCGGTTTTATTGATACAGGAATTGATTATACAAATTCTTTGTTTTTAGATACCAATGGCAATACCCGGATTGGAGTAATCTGGGACCAGACCATCCGGGAATCAGAATCAGGTAGTGAAGTGCCAAAGCCTTTTTATGGAACCACCTTTTCAAGAAGCCAGATAAATGAAGCACTGCAAAGCCAGAATCCTTATGATATTGTTCCTTCAAGAGATGAGAACGGACATGGGACATTTATGGCAGGAATTGCAGCGGGAGGAAAAAATGGTGAGAATGATTTCACGGGAATTGCAACGGAAGCAGAGTTGGCAGTAGTAAAATTAAAGGAAGCAAAGCCATATTTAAAAAATTATTTTGGTGTTCCGGAAAACGTGTCTGCTTATCAGGAGACGGATATTATATATGCGGTGCAGTATTTGCTGAAGTATGCTGAACAAAGAAGGCTTCCTATTTCTATTTTTATAGGTTTGGGAACCAGTAATGGCGGTCATTTGGGATTAACTTTTTTAGAGAGATATCTGAACAGCACTTTGGAAAATGCAGGCATTATGGTGAGTATTCCGGCAGGAAATGAAGGAAATGAAAGGCTGCATTATTCCGGTGAATTGCAGGAGAATGCTGAATATGAAGAGGTGGAATTAAATGTAGATGAGGGACAGAGCGTTTTAGCAATTGAATTTTGGGGAAATGTGCCAACCACCTTTGCAATTGGTATTATATCGCCCCAGGGAGACCGGATTGAAAGGATTCCGCCAAGGTTTGGACAGGAAGAAATTATTCGTCTGCCTATTGCAAAATCGACAGTTTATGTAGCTTATCAGCTGGTGGAGACTTATTCGGGGGAGGAATTAATTTTTATCCGCCTGACGAATCCCACTCCCGGTATCTGGAGATTCCTGATTTATGCGGACGAGGGAAAACAGAGAACCTTTAATATGTGGATGCCTTTAAGACAGTTTTTGCGTCCTTCAACTTATTTTTTAGAGGCTGACCCGGAAAATACCATCACAATACCGGGTAATGCGGAGCTGGTAATGACAATGACGGCATATAATCATTTAAATGGCAGTATTTATGCGGCAGCAAGCCGGGGATATAATGCAAGGGAACAGGTAAAACCGGATTTAGCTGCCCCGGGAATCAGCATCACCGGTCCCGGTCTTAGAAATAATTTTGTGACAAAAACAGGAACCTCAGTAGCAGCGGCACATAGTGCGGGAATAATGGCACTCTTTTTACAGTGGAATTTTGAAAATGATGAATTTGGTGTATTTTATGCCGGACAGATAAAAAGCTTTTTTCTGAGAAATGCAGTCAGGGATTCGGGTTTTGAATACCCAAATGCAATCTGGGGATATGGTATAATGAATATTGAAAATGTTTTTGACAGCTTCCGGGTGGCAAGTTACTTTATGTGAATTATAAAAATATTGCTGAAGCTGGAAATAATTTTCCGGTTAAAACACTATTGATAAATAAAGCAAGAGCGTTTATTATTGATTTAACAGGTGTAATTACAATAAAAAATATATATACTATAACTATTTAAGAGAACGACAGAGAGGAAATTATCATGATTAAATTAATTGTATCTGATATGGATGGCACATTGTTCAATTCGGAGCAGAGAATATCACCTTTAAATCTTGCGGCCATACGGGAGGCAGATAAACAGGGCGTGCGTTTTATGATTGCAACCGGAAGAAGTATGGATACAATTGGTCCCACAGCCGATAAATATGAATTAAAATGTGGATTTATTTTGATGAACGGTGCGGAAGTAAGAGATGAAAGCAGAAGCATTATCAGTACCATCAATATTGATTCTAATATAATTGAAGAGCTGGCAGATAAACTGGATAGACAGGGATATATTCCTGAGTATATGACAAATCAGGGAGCCCAGATATGTGGAAGTAAAGAGAAAATGGAGCTTAATATGGGCTATCGGATGCTGTGTCTTGACCGCAGTCATACCTTAACCCTGGAGGAGGCAGTTGAACAGGGAAAATCCAGTGTGTTCATGAATACCTTAACAAGAAATGATACAATAAAGGATATGCTGAAAAAGGACTTGGAAATTCGCAAAATAATTGTTTTCAATCCGGATGCAGAGTTCAATACAAAGAACAGGCTGGAATTAAAGGAGGTCTTTCCGAATTTGTCAATTCTTTCCTCTTATCCGGAAAATATTGAGATAAATGCAAAGTATGCCCAGAAGGGATATGGTCTTGAAAAAGCAATTGAAAAGCTGGGAATTAAAAAAGAAGAGGTGGCAGTGTTTGGCGATGGATTAAATGATTTATCTATGTTTGAATTGTTTCCAAACTCCTTTGCCCCAGCCAATGCGGAAACCGAGATTAAGGAAAAGGCAAAAGAAGTTATTCCGTCCAATAATGATGATGGCGTAGGAAAAAAGATTTTTGAATTATTGTACAAAAACCGGGAAGAAGAATTATCTTAACAGAATGTTTTTTATTGAAAAAGAATACATTAATAGCAGGAGGAAAATATGAGAACACTTCATACAGATGAGATTGTAAAAAATGTTAAAGAGATGTGTATAGAAGCAAATTTACACTTATCAAAGGATATGGAAGAGGCAATCCATAAGGCAAAAGAAAATGAAACAGGAGCCCTTGGAAAACAGATTCTTGGACAGCTATGCGAAAATATGAATATTGCGGCAGAGGATGAAATACCAATCTGTCAGGATACGGGAATGGCAGTTTTCTTTGTAAAAATTGGACAGGATGTGCATATTGAGGGAATGGATTTAACCGCTGCCATAAATGAAGGTGTGAGACAGGGATATACAGAAGGATATCTTAGAAAATCTGTGGTAAAGGACCCATTGCTCCGGGAAAATACAAAGGACAACACACCGGCTATTATCCATTATGATATTGTTCCGGGTGATAAACTGGAAATATTAATTGCTCCAAAAGGATTTGGCTCTGAAAATATGAGCCGGATATTTATGTTAAAGCCGGCAGACGGGGCAGAAGGTGTCAAGGAAGCAGTTTTACAGGCGGTTTTAGATGCGGGGCCAAATGCATGTCCACCGGTGGTAGTAGGTGTGGGAATTGGCGGTGATTTTGAAAAAGCTGCTATTATGGCGAAAAAAGCTTTGACCCGTAATGTAAATGAATGCTCAAAGCTGCCACATATTAAGGAGATGGAAGAGGAATTACTGGAAAAGATTAATTGTTCTGGTATTGGTCCCGGAGGGCTTGGAGGAAAGACCACAGCAATTGCGGTGAATATTGAAACCTATGCAACCCATATTGCAGGCTTACCGGTTGCAGTTAATATGTGCTGTCATGTAAACCGGCATGTGACAAGAATATTGTAGGAAATTGCGAAACTTGATTTTCGTTTTCTTCAGTTGCACAACTGTAATGTAAAGTTAAGGGAGTTTCTCAATTATTTAATAAAAAGATAAGAAGAAAGGGAAATACATAAAAAATGGAAAAAAGAATCAGTGCACCTTTAAAAAAAGAAGAATTGGCAGCTCTGCATGCAGGAGATTATGTATATATCACCGGTACCATTTATTCTGCAAGAGATGCCGCTCATAAAAGAATGTATGAAACTATGTTAGAGGGAGGGGAAATTCCGCTGGAGCTTAAGGACAATGTGATTTATTACCTTGGACCTACCCCTGCAAGGGCTGGACAGGTAATTGGTTCTGCAGGACCGACTACATCAAGCCGGATGGATAAGTATACGCCGCTTTTACTGGAAAATGGTTTAAATGGTATGATAGGCAAGGGTAAAAGAAGCCAGGCTGTCATAGACGCGATTGTGAAATATAAGGCTGTGTACTTTGCAGCAGTGGGAGGCGCCGGCGCCCTGCTCTCAAAATGTATCAAAAAATCAGAGGTAATTGCTTATGACGATTTAGGAACAGAAGCTATTCGTAAAATGGAGGTAGAAGATTTTCCTGTTATTGTGGTAATTGACAGTGAAGGAAATAATCTCTATGAAACAGCTGTAGAGGATTTTAAAAAGTTGCATTAAATTGTATGGAAAAGTGATAATTTATTTTGTGCATAATGCTATATTTATCAATTTTGTATAAATTGTGTCCATTTTTTATTGAAATTGTGAAAAAAGTGTGTGTATAATAACATAATAAGCTGTCTCTTATACACATCTCCGAGCCCACGAGACTCG
>UQXF01000048.1 GCA_900544905.1 uncultured Clostridium sp. | reverse complement strand
ATTTTTTGGACTTTTTTTCAAAGTTGTTAATAATGATACTGGCAAAATCAGGGGAGTGTGGATAAAACTGCGGAAACTCAAGAATTACAATATATTGATACCTTTCACAATTTTTGATATGATAATAAGTAATATCAGGCATTGCATTTACAGCAAAAATCATGAGGAGGCCATTATGGATTCAGAAACACAGAGCATTTACACTACTATTATGTCCATTGCAGAAAAAATTGATAATGTTTTAATGAAAAAAGATATTACACACGAAAGTGTGAAAGAGCTGTTGCGCATAGATTTACGGGATTTTCTTATTTTTCTGACTATTGCAGACCACGTTGTTGCCAAAGACGAGATTCGCTATATCAACAAATCCCTCGGCTATAATTTTGATGATATGACCATGAAAAAGTTTGCTATGGAAAGCAATATTGTACAGGAAGATTTTTTAAACACTCCTCCTGCCTCCATGCGTTATTTTTTGGAATACGGTAAGGACGACTTTGTTGTACACGAAGCGAAATACTATGATATCAAAAAGCTCTACATCCTCACCTTTCAAGCGCTGGGGGAGGATTTCCTGTCAAGCTGCAAGCACATGGATGTAACAGAGGTTAACCAGCTGACCCGCTACCGCTTTATGCTGGAAAGCAAGGTAAAGGCCTATACCAGAAGCGGCGGCGTGGCTCCATTGAGACCGGACAGTATTCCATTCAAATTAAAATCAAGGCAGTCAGAAGAGGTTCCACAGGCGGAGGCAGAGACTCCTTTCATCGGCAAAATTACACAGGGGGATAAAACTCTTGAAGATTTGGACTCTCTCTTAAAGGAATTAGAGGACTTAATCGGACTGGCTCCTGTAAAGGCAGAGGTTAAAAACCTGATTAATCTCTTAAAAATTATAGACATCCGGCAGAAGAACGGTCTGAAAGCGCCTTCTGTCACGAAGCATTTTGTCTTTACCGGCAATCCGGGAACCGGTAAAACTACCGTTGCCCGGCTTTTATCCCAGATTTACTGCTCCCTTGGCATCCTCTCCAAAGGACATATGGTGGAGGTGGACCGTTCCGGAATGGTGGCTGCCTATATGGGACAGACTGCCATTAAGGTAAAAGAGGTCATTGAAAAGGCAAAGGGCGGCGTGTTGTTTATCGATGAGGCCTACTCTCTCGCCAACGAAACCTCTGGCGGGGACTTCGGACAGGAAGCCATTGACACCCTTGTCAAAGAAATGGAGGATAACCGGGAAGACCTGATTGTAATTGTTGCCGGCTATCCCGACTTAATGGATAAATTCATCAAAACGAACCCGGGACTGAAGTCCAGGTTCCAGAAAACCATTTATTTCCCAGATTACACCGCACAGGATTTGTACCAGATTTTCCTAAAGCTATGCGCAGACAACGATTATAAGCTAAGCCCGGAGAGCTCCGATTACCTGCTGAAGCATTTAGAGGAATATGTCAGAAATTCGGATAAATATTTTGGAAACGCTAGAGATGTAAGAAACTTTTTAGATATTGCCATTTCTGCCCAGGCAAACCGCCTGCTGGAGGAAAATGCCACATCTCCGGAAGAACTTGTTACATTATATCCCGTTGACCTTGCAAAAATCTTTGATAACGAGGAGGGAGCTCATACAAAATGACACTACTTGCATACCAGATTTTTCAAACTGTCGTGGAACAGGGCAGCTTCCAGCGCGCCGCAGAGGTATTAAACCTGACTCCCTCTGCAATCAGCCATGCCATCTCCACCGCAGAAAAAGAATTGGGATTTCCGCTGTTTAACCGCAACAAAAACGGAGTAACCCTGACCAGCTACGGAGAAAATCTGCAGCCTTATATTTTGACTGTGTTAAACAGCGACGCCAAGCTGCAGCAGGCAATTCTGGAATTTAACGGACTGACCCACGGCTCCGTTAAGATTGGAACCTTTTCCTCCGTCTGCAACAGCTTTATTCCGGATTTGGTTACCTCCTTCTCCAAGCTGCATCCAAACATTGAAATCAAAATTTACCAGGGAACTTATGATGATGTATACAGCTGGATAAAAACCGGTGTCATTGATTTGGGATTTCTGTCAGAATCCAGCTGCAAGGATATCCCAATCACCCCGCTATACCAGGATGAGCTGCTCTGTATCGTTCCAAAAGCGTTCCGGACAAAGCACCGCAATTATATTGAACTGGAAGAATTAAAGGAAGAGAATTTTGTATCCCAAAGAGAGAGCACCGATGCAGACATCCAGAACTTATTTCAAAAGTATCAGCTTAAAATTCGCTCCTCCTGCCATGTGGTAGATGATTTGAGTACCATCGCCATGGTGGCTGCCGGTCTCGGAATCTGTATTATGCCAAAGCTGGTTATGCAGAACATCCCCTATGACGTGGATATGTACCCGCTAAGACCTGCAGAACACCGCACCATCGGACTTTGCTATCTGAATGCGGAGCTGATGGCTCCTGCGGTAAAGTCCATGCAGAAGCATATTTTAAAATATTTTGAAAATCTATCGTCATAAATGATACAGACTCAAAAATGGTCCACCGGACCATTTTCTCATATGCTTGGCAACTCAAAAAAAGTTCGCCGAATCTTTTTCTCATATGCTTGGCAACATAAAAACCATCCGGATTTTCCTGGTTATCCGGATGGTTTTTATGCTCTGCTATATGAAAATGTCCTTATTCAATCTTTTCCTTACCACCCATATATGGCTGCAATGCCTTCGGAATATTTACGGTTCCATCTGCATTCAGATTGTTCTCCAAAAAAGCAATTAACATACGTGGAGGCGCCACCACCGTATTATTCAGGGTGTGTGCATAATATTTGCCATTCTCTCCATCCACACGGATTTTAAGACGTCTCGCCTGCGCATCTCCTAAGTTGGAACAGCTTCCCACCTCAAAATATTTCTTTTGTCTTGGTGACCATGCTTCTACGTCAATGGATTTGACCTTAAGGTCAGCCAAATCACCGGAACAGCATTCCAGGGTACGGACCGGAATATCCAGGCTTCTGAATAAATCCACTGTATTCTGCCATAATTTATCAAACCACATTTTACTGTCTTCCGGCTTACACACCACAATCATTTCCTGCTTTTCAAACTGATGGATTCTGTAAACACCGCGCTCCTCAATACCGTGGGCTCCCTTTTCCTTACGGAAGCAAGGCGAATAGCTGGTAAGGGTTTTCGGAAGCTCCTCCTCTTTGATAATGGTATCAATAAACTTACCTATCATGGAATGTTCACTGGTTCCAATCAGATATAAATCCTCGCCTTCAATCTTATACATCATGGCATCCATCTCTGCAAAGCTCATAACACCGGTAACCACATTGGAACGAATCATAAATGGGGGTACACAATAGGTAAAGCCTCTGTCAATCATGAAATCTCTCGCATAGGAGATAACAGCAGAATGTAATCTTGCAATATCACCCATCAGGTAATAAAAACCGTTGCCTGCCACCTTACCGGCAGCATCCAAATCAATGCCGTTAAATTTCTCCATAATCTCTGTGTGATATGGAATCTCGAAATCCGGAACAACCGGTTCACCGTATTTTTGTATCTCAACATTTTCACTGTCGTCTTCACCGATTGGAACAGAAGGGTCAATAATATTCGGAATTACCATCATAATCTTTGTAATTCTCTCCTGTAAATCCTTCTCCTGCTCCTCTAAGGCAGCAAGCTCAGCGGAACGCTCTGTCACAAGCTTCTTTGTCGCCTCAGCCTCCTCCTTTTTACCCTGCGCCATCAAAGCACCAATCTGCTTGGAAATCTTATTGCGCTCAGCCCGAAGTGCGTCCGCTTTTCCCTTTGCCTCACGGCTCTTTGCGTCTAACGTAATCACCTCGTCCACTAAAGGCAGCTTTTCCTCCTGAAATTTGTTCTTGATGTTCTGCTTTACGACGTCAGGATTCTCGCGTAAAAACTTAATGTCAATCATGTTCTCTCTCCTCTTTCTTAATATCCTAAGACTTTATTGTATAATTCCATATATTTTACAGCGGATTTGTCCCAGGAGAAATCCTCCTTCATGCCTCTGACCACCATTTTATTCCAGTCATCCCTGTGGTCATAGTATATCTCCTTAGAATAATTGATAATCTTTAACATCTCATCTGCATTATAATTGGTGAAAGAAAATCCGGTTCCAGTCCCCTCATATTCATTATAAGGAATCACGGTATCCTTAAGTCCACCGGTCTCCCTCACAATCGGAACAGTTCCATAGCGCAGGGAAATTAACTGTGTCAATCCGCACGGCTCAAACCTGGACGGCATCAGCATGGCATCTGCCGCCGCATATAATTTATGCGCCCTCTCATCGGAATAGAAAATATTAGCAGATACCCTGTCAGAATACACCCACTGATAATGCTTAAACATATTCTCATATTTCGCCTCACCGGTTCCGATTACCACAAACTGTACATATGGGTCTACAATCCGCTCCATTACCCAGTCTACCAAATCAAGTCCCTTCTGGTCTGTCAGACGGGAAATAATGGCAATCATATAGCGGTTTTCATCCACCGGCAGCCCCAGCTCCTTCTGAAGCTCCATCTTATTAACCGCTTTTCCCTTCTTATAGCTTCTGACATTATACTTTTTAAATATCTTCTCATCCGTATTCGGATTATACACATCATAATCGATACCATTTACAATACCACAAAGCTTCCGGTTGTGGAACCGGAGTAAATCATCCAGATTCTCGCCATACTCCGGCGTCTGGATTTCTCCTGCATAAGTATCGCTGACAGTGGTAATATAGTCTGCGTATACCATTCCCGCCTTCAACATATTACCATCTTTGTAGAATTCCATACGGTCCGGTGTAAACACATAATCCGGAAGACCGGAAATATACTTAAAGGTCTTAACATCCCATACTCCCTGAAACTTCAGGTTATGTATGGTCATAATGGTTTTGGTGCCGGCAAAGAAAGAATTATCCTTATACAGGGTTCTTAAATAAACCGGTACCAGTCCTGCCTGCCAGTCATGGCAATGGATTACATCCGGTTTAAAATTAATCACAGGTAGAATTGCCAAAGCCGCTTTGCTGAAAAATGTAAATTTCTCAATATCAAATCGAATTGTACCATATGGTGCCCAACCGGAAAAATAATATTCATTATCAATGAAATAATATGTAATTCCGTCCAGCTCATATGTCATAATTCCAACATGCACATTTTCAAAGCGCTGTCCCAAATCCATGTAAAAATGGTGTACGTACCGGAATTTTTCCCGGTACTCCCATGGAATACAGGTATAATTCGGAATCACTACACGAACATCATATTCATCCTTTGGAAACATCTTCGGAAGTGCCCCCACAACGTCAGCCAGACCGCCAGTCTTAATAAACGGAACACACTCTGATGCTACAAATAAAATATTCTTCATAAAAACGCCCTCCCATTCAACCCATAAATGCATTGTATTCTGGATATATTATACATTTTTTTTCAGGGTCTGTCTATCAATCTTGCCTATTTTTTCAATTCATCCAGTGTTTTCTTATAGGATTCCACAAAATCTGTGAAGAAAACCCGCACCTCCGGAAGGTCCATCTCTTTGAGTTTTGCATAAATGGACGCCTTAGCGCTGGCAAATTCCCTGTTCCCCGCTTTTTCCTCTTCAATGCATTTGATATAAGCGGATATCCGGTCTGCCGCCTTTACCAGCTTCCACAGGTATTCCTCCCCTTCCTGCGGAAACAAAATGGACTCATACTCTTCCCGGAGATATTCCGGAAGCATGGACAACAGCTCCTTCGTCGCCTGCTTTTCCACATTTTTATACGCCTCTTTTGTGTCCGTATTATAGTACTTAATGGGAGTGGGCATATCTCCGGTTATGATTTCCGTACAATCATGGTACATTCCCATTACAGCTGCCCGCTCGGCATTTAATTTACCGTCAAACCGCTTATTGCTAATCAGTGCCAGTACATGGGCAATCATGGAGACCTCCAGGGAATGTTCACTGATATTTTCCGGATAGGAATTACGCATCAGCGCCCACCGGTTTATATATTTCATCCTCGACATCATTGCAAAAAAAGGACTGTTGTATTCCTTATATTCTTCTCTCTCCATCTTCTCTCCTCTTCCAAGACTTACAATCGTTTACTACATCCGCGGACAGCAGCCTCCTCCACAGCACAGATTGCAGAGCAGATTTGCCAGACACAGCTTAAAGCAAAAGCCGGAGTCATCCACTGTGGGCATTCCATACCCTGCCCCACGGCTGGCATACCAGGTTCCGCCATTCTGCAATACGTTATAAAACTGCTGGTATTCTGCATTTCCGGGCTCCATCTGCATGGCTGTCTGAATATGCTCCAGCGCTTTTGCCTGATTACCGATACCGTTATTTGCAACCGCAGAAATATAATACCATCTTCCGGTTTTATTCTCAATATCCGACAACACCCGCAGGGCAGACTGATAATCACCGCCTCTGATATAATTCATTGCCGCATTCAGATAGGTTTCCTCTTTGTCTTCTCCATAGGAGCTGCCCTGTCCGGCATAACCTCCCCCAAAGCCACCGAAGCCGCCAAAATCACCAAAGCCACCATAGCCTGTATTCCCGTAGGAATTTCCGGTTCCGCCATAGCCGCCTGCCTTTCCATCCATAATTGCCTGGTAAGCCTGCTGAACCTCTTTAAATTTTTCCTCTGCCTGCTCCTTATTTGGATTATTGACATTGGCATCCGGATGATATTTACGGCTTAGATTCCGATATGCTTTTTTTATTTCCTCTTCTGATGCATCCGGGGATACACCTAATATATCATATGGACTTTTCATGCTATGCCTCCAACCTGTTTTCTTTTTTCCCTTGTCTCCTCATATTTTGTCCACACTCCGGAATAAATAATATTGCGCAGTATTTCCACATTTTCCAATATAGGCAGCTTCTCAAATTCTCCGGCAAATTCTGCTGCTGACATTTGAAGCAGCTGTTTTACCCATTCATCAAAGCCTGCATCCTTCTCTTTATTTAAAAACGGATTAAAGCTGCCTTTTTTCTTATCCTTTTCCATATCATCATACGCATCCATGATATAAATATATCTGCCCATAAAAAAGCCAATCTTCCGAAGGCTCTTTTCCCATTCATCCTGTCTTACTGCAAAAATTTCTGCCAGCAAATGTCCAAAGCAGCCCGAAAGGGCATCAATATCATTGCTTTCTTCCCGCTCCAGAGCGGCAAGCTTGTCCAGATTTTCCCTGACTGCCTGCTCCTTTCCCGGATACCGGCTGCCGATATCCTTTACCTTCTTTTCAATGCTTTTCCCGTATAATGCCCTGCCATATTTTTTCTCATCCTGCACGTCATCCTTACATTTATACCAGGTAAGCAGTAAATTCATATCTGCCACATACCCAATCATTTCATTGCGTTTGACGCGCTGTTTTTCCAGAGGATGGGCTATGCATCTGCACGAAGCCTCACTCTCCTCCAGTTCATAAAGCGCGCTTAGCATAAGAGCAAGAAACGTCATATCATAGGTTAATGAAAATTGCCCTCTCGCACCGCTTTTTTCCTGTAACGCCTTGCAAAGACCGCAGTAATATGCCCGGTATTCATAATATTCTCTTATTTTCAGTTCCGGTTTATTTACCACCACATAACCAAACACTTTTTTCTCCTGTCTGTCCTCAAGATTTTACAAAATCCGCTGCTTTTTATAACCTCTTCAGCTTCTCTTCTTAAACTGGTACTTACATTTTGGACAGGTAACCATGATTTTCCCTTTTCCCTTGGGAATACGGATTTTCTGTCCGCATTTTCTGCATTTGTAGATATGATATGGCTCTGCTGTCTGTTTACCATACTTAATACGGTATTTCATTTTGGCGAAAGCATTACGGATTCTGAATGTTGCATTTAAAAACTTCTGATTTTGCGCATAACGCTTCTGGGTATTTTTTGAAAGTATGCGGACATAGGCATAAATAATACATATCCAGCTCAATACCAGCAAAAATGGGAAGCGTATAAACATAGTAATCAACGCAATAAAGACACCTGCCCAAATCAGGCAGTTTGACAGCTGGTCTACCCCATACCTTCCCTGCATAAACTGTAACACCTTCTGGCGAAATCCTGTTTTCTGATTCATAGCATGACTCTCCTTTAACTTAATAATTGTCAACTATATACCATATTTGTGTCTATTATATGTTCATTTCTTCCAATTTTATCTCATTTAAAGCAAAATATTCCAGTGTTGCCTTACAGATTATATTCTCATAACTGTCAATAAATGCCACGTCATAGGTCAGGATTGTTCTTCCACTTTTTATCTCCGTTGTCAGAACCTTTAATTCCGCTTCCTCATCTACGGAATTTAAATAGTGGATATGACCGGATATGGTTGTGACATATCTCCCATAGGTCATGGCAGCCGCCCCTGCCACAGAATCCGCCACTGCATACATGCATCCCCCGTGAAGGGTTCCAAAAGGATTGCGGAGCTGTTTTGTCACAGAGAGAGCCGCCTTCACATATCCCTGCCCGATATCCTTCACCGTAACCGGCAGATACTCCATAAACCCTTCGGAATGCTCCAGACGCTGTTTTATAAATCCATACAGGTTCTGCGTATAATTCTTGTCCATTCTTTCCATTTGTTTCACCTCATTTCCTGATTTTTGACCACAAAATTAATTATTCACAAAAACACAAAAAGCCCGGAACCCCTATGATATTCAAGGTTCCAGGCTTTCCAAAATAATAAGCGCGAGACGGGGATCGAACCCGCGACCCCCTCCTTGGCAAGGAGGTGCTCCACCGCTGAGCCACTCGCGCATGTCTTAACGACAGGTACTAATATACCAAACACACAATTATTTGTCAACTATTAATTTTAAATTTTTTTAAATTTTTTAAATGGAGAGAATTCGCCCTCACTGCACCGTCGGTAACATCATGTATGCTATTTTACGATTTTACTGCCTGTAACTGGATATACCTCATAGTCTTCGGTAATCCCACCATAAAATACCTCCACCTTATTCTTGTCAGAATCCAGAGTATAGTAAAAAGCCGGATTACTGAAAGGGTTACCGTCTGCATCCTTTTTGGATTTTCCCTTCACCTCATCCACGGATAATATTTCATAAACTGCCTTTTTAAAGTCACTGCCATCCATGTCCTCCACCGGCTGGGGAGTGGCGTGCTCCACCGCATTATCCTTTATGGCATCATCTGCCACAACAGAAACAATCGCCATTGCAATTTCCCTTCCTGTATCAATGTCTGTACTCAATCGGGATTTATTAATATATCTTATAAGCGCAGGCGCTAAAAAACCTGCCAATACCGCCATAATGGCAACAACAACAATTAATTCAATTAAAGAAAACCCTCTATTCCTCATCCAATCCACCTCATACTGCTTTATATTCTGCCGCAAAATAAATGACTGCAAAAAGGGGAACTTTAAAAGCTCCCCTTCTATATTCTTTTAAACCGGTTTATAAGGTTACCATATCCATACTCAGCTTCTTAATTGTCTGCAGGGTCTTCGTGCGTACCTCATCTGCATCAAACAGAGATAACAAAGAATCCTTGTCAAACTTATTCTGCATCAGCAGGGCAACCCAGTCCTCTATATAAGCCTTTACATATTCTGCATTTTCTTTACTGCGTACTCTCAGGAAATTGTCAATATTGCGAATATGTTCAATGACAGACGGTTCATTCCCCTTGCTGTTCACCGGCTTATCATCCGACTCATCGGAAAGCTCAATCACCTTACCGGTCTTAGTGATAATAACCTTTTTATTCTTATTTGGCGCTGTATCTGCTGCTATATTATCCTTGCGGACAATCAATGTTTCCACCACCTTAATGAGACAGGCTACACTATAAGTAACCTCTTCCTCGGTTGGTTTATCATTGCCTTTTTCCTCAAACTGATGCCATAACCACTCTGATTTACAAATCATATCCTCAATCTGCGGATTTGCCAGCATTTTGCTTAACTCAGAATTAGAAGAGGAAGCAGCGGATTTACCAAAGCCAAACTTTCCACCGCCTGATTCCTGCTTTATGGCATCATATCTTGACGGCAGATTAATCTTGGCATATGTATCCTGAAACATTTTCTTTGCACGTTCCGGATTATATGTGTTACTTAAAATTCTTACATCCTTATTATTCAGACCATGTTTAATCATATCATCTGCTGCCATGAACACAAGATGCTTCTGCCGGTCCTCTAACAGCTTCTTAATCTCATAATTGGTCTTGCTCTTCTCAATAATAGTATTTTTACGAATCTTGAAGGCTTTAATCTTCTCCTTCACACCAAAGAATAACTTCAGCATGGAAGGATTTGCATTGACGTAATTTCCAATCCATGTCAATTCTACATACTGATGTTCAATTTTATTGGAAATCTCATATACATTATAGCCATCAAACACCACATTCAGGGTTGTATAAAGCAAATCCAGTATTTCATACTTCTCCTCCCATGAACGGGTTGATAAATCCTGATTCACCAGCTGCTTGATTCCGCACTCATGGAACACCAGATTGTACTCATACAAGCCTTCAAACACATTACTCTTATCACTTAAAGAGGTTCCTGTACCAAGAATCTGCATATTTTTCTTCATGGTAGGTTCATCCTCAATATACCGGCATACCTTCTTTACAAAGGCAGATACCTCTACCAAAAGCGTATCTATCCGCTTATTGTAAATATCCTGCTTGGAAATTGCAGAGATAACATTTCTGCTCAATACATTGGTATACTGGGTACTGGTACAGTTGCGAATCAGTTCCTTAAAATTCTCATATACCATCATATTATCTACCGGAATATATTCTGCATTCAGACCATAAAATTCAAATGCCTTGTTATAATCCTGCTTGCGGATATAGGAATTGAACATTCCCATACTGAACTGAATCTTATAATCATTGCCGACATGGGTATCCTCTACAAAGTAATCATACAATACTTCCAAATTTGTCATATATGCCTCAGAGTTTGATGCAGAAGGCGGCAAATCCATCTCCATTACCACATTGATTAAATCCATATATCCCATAACAGCCTTGTCATAGGTCGCCGGTCTGTCATCTGCATCCGCAATCTGATAGCAGGTATTAATCAGCAGCGGTGCCACTCTCTCTCCAATCAGACGCATTGCTTCCCCAAAACGGTCAAGCTGGTACAGATAAATCAGCCAGATACTATATCGATAGATACCTGTTGTATTAATTATCGCATCGGTATCCGTTGGATTGATATCTCCATAAACAAACTTAAACAGCGGTTCAATCCACTCTTCAATCTCATATTTTCCTGGTTTCTTAATATTCTCATCAACAAACTCGCCCAGTTCATATAATTTTGTACACTGTGCCTTGACATCATCATCAACCAGCATAGTGGATAAATCAAAATTGTGGTCCTTTAAATAATCAATAACTAATGCATAAAAGCCCTCTTCAACCTGTTCATTCAGGAACCGGATTAACATACCTTTATTTGAAGATGCTGCAATTGAAATAATATTCGTATCGTTACTATGTGTAACATTTGCTGGCAAATTCTGCATTTTAACTCCTCCTTACATTATGCTTTGTGTGAAATAAATAAAATTCACCTAATTATTTCTAATAATATCACAATTTTGCCAGTTTTACAACTGAATTTTATATCTCTTTCAGCTATTATGACAAATAGAAATTGTACAGTTTGTACAAAATCTGTCAAAAGCCGCTTTTATCCTGAAATCTGAAATAAAAAGCCGGAGCTTGTCTGTTTACTGAATGATATTTACGGGATTTTCACATATTATATTTAAGAATTCGTGTAAGAAAGAATTGCTTTTTCTTTCCTATCGTATTAAAATAAAAGTAACTATTGACCCAATAAAAATGAAAAATAAGGAGATTATTATGGCAAAGAAAAATCATACACTTGGCAAGTTCCTTGCCCTTACTACAACGGCTGCCGCTATCGGTGGTGCCTGTTATGTTTTCCGCGACCAGATTAAGCAAAGCGCAATTTATAAAAAATCCACAGAATGTTTTTCAAAACTCTTTGGAAAAGTATCTGACAAATTCTGTCAGGATGAAGACGACTTCTTCTTTGATGACGAGGAGGACGAGGATACCGCATTCAATGATGTCTTTTCCGAGGATGCCAAGAAGAACAGAGAGTATACATCCATAACCATCAACCAGAAGGAAGAAGAAAATGCGGCAGAGTCCTCTGACAGCATTTCCGAGCCAAAAGAAGACATAAAGGAAATCTTTTCAGATGATTCCATTCCTACCATCACTTTTGGTGATAATCTTAACGCTTCCGGTGATTCCGAAGAAAACGACACGGTTACCGCATACGAAAACGAAGGATTATCAGATGTATCGGAAGACCCGGATGTATTAGAGGAACAGGACAAATTAGATTATTAGACCTGACTGCTGCTTTTGGCACTCAAAAATGGTCCAACAGACCTTTTTCTCATATGTCTGACAGCTTGATAATACCGTAATAATAGGCTTCTGCTTATTATTGCGGTATTCTTTCATTTATATTTTAAAACAGAGGAGAGATTTACATTATGTCAACCTGTTATCAGAGCTTTGCCTATGTCTATGATACTTTTATGGATAACATCCCTTATCAGGAATGGTCCCAGTATATTCTAAAGCTTTTTCATGCCAACTCCGTCTTTAACGGTACACTGGTTGAGCTGGGCTGCGGAACCGGAACGCTCTGCAAACTCCTGTCAGACGCCGGTTACTCCGTAATCGGCATTGACAATTCCACCGATATGCTTACCATTGCGGCGGATAAGCTTGCAGACGCCGGAAATGTCACACTTCTTTACCAGGATATGACGGAGCTGGATTTGGGGGATACCTGCTATGACGGGTTCTACTGCGTATGTGACAGTCTCAATTATCTGCTCACCGCCGGGGAAGTCCAAGCTGCATTCTCCGGCGTACACCGCTATTTAAAAAAGCAGGGCATTTTTATCTTTGATTTGAAAACGCCCTACTTTTATAAAAATATTCTTGGAGACCAGGTCTTCTGCGACCATCAGGAAAATTGCAGCTATGTCTGGGAAAACAGCTATTTTGAAGAGGACTGTATTAACCAGTATGATTTAACGATTTTTGCCAGGGAAGACAGCGGGGACTTATTCCGGCGTTTTTCCGAGACACATCATCAAAGGGCTTATGGGCTTCAGGAAATCATTGACTTGCTGACACAGTCCGGTTTAGAATATGTTACAGCATATGATGCCTTCACCACGGAGGCTCCATCCGCCCAAAGCGAACGCATCTATATTATCGCAAGAAATGGAGAGAAATAATATGAAGGATACTATTTTACGGGGAATGGCAGCCGGTAACCAGGTACGTTTTTTCAGTGCTTATACAAGGAATGTAGTGGAAACTGCACGTTCCATCCACAACACAAGTCCGGTGGCAACCGCTGCCCTGGGACGTCTGTTAACTGCCGGTGCCATCATGGGAGGCATGTGCAAAAACGATTCGGATGTCCTCACCCTGCAGATTCAATGTTCCGGGCCGATAGGCGGGTTAACCGTCACCTCAAATGCAAGGGCACAGGTAAAGGGCTTTGTCAATCATCCGGATATCATGCTGCCGCCCAGTCCCAAGGGAAAGCTGGATGTGGGAAAGGCCTTGGACCTTGGGGTTCTCAGCGTAATCAAGGACATCGGCTTAAAAGAGCCCTATGTAGGCCAGTCCAATCTGGTTTCCGGTGAAATTGCAGAAGACCTCACCTACTATTTTGCAACCAGTGAGCAGATTCCCACCTCCGTTGCACTGGGGGTTTTAATGGAAAAGGACAACACCGTAAAGCATGCTGGTGGATTCATTATCCAGCTGATGCCCTTTGCTGAAGAAGCCTTAATCTCCGATTTGGAAAACCGGTTAAAGGATTTTTCTTCCATCACAAGCCTCATGGAACAGGGCATGACCCCGGAGGATATGATGCAGCAGCTGTTTAAAGGCTATGACATCTCCGTAACCGATTCCATCACTCCGGAATATCACTGTGACTGTTCAAAGCAGCGTGTTTATAAGGCAGTTATGAGTATTGGCAGGAAGGATATTGAAGAAATGATTGCCGATAACCAGCCAATTGAAGTAAACTGCCATTTCTGTAACCGGAGCTACACCTTCGATGTAGAAGATTTAAAGCATATGCTTGAGGAAAAATAGCACCAGCTGCAAAAAGGAGTATACTGCCTTCTATCGGCGTATACTCCTTTTTTATTCTTTCAATACATTCTCCGCCAAAGCGGCTGGTTATCTATTTTAATTTTCTATACCCTGATTATCCGCATTATCCTGGGCTGTACTCTCTGTCGTCTGTGCGGTATCATCCCCATTTACCGGTACCTCTGTGGTCTGCTCCTCCGTTGCCGGCATTTCCGTTGTTAAAGTCTGTGTACTGTTTTCCTGCTCTGTGCCGGACTCCGTTTCTTCCGCCTCCGTAGTCTGTTCCAGACCAGCTTCCGTTGTCTGTTCTTCCGTTACTTCCTCTGAAGTCTCTTCCGGCCAGTCCTTGCGGATAACCTTTATTGTATAGGTATTCACATTACCGGAGAGCGCCGTCACGGTAATCGTAATGAGATTTTCTCCATCCACCAGCTTTTCCGGCATTTCCAGTCCAACTACGCTTTCCTCATCCATCGGAACCGCACTGATTCCCACATAGTCCACATCCAGTCCCACATGCATTTCATAATCCAGCTGGTCCGGGTTAAATTCTTCCGTAAGCTCGCCCGGTGCCACAATCAGCTCCTCTAACCGTGCATCCTCTTCCACCATTTTATTAATTCCAATGTCAAAATGCTTTACTGATGGCGCAACCGTAATATAGTCCAAATCCGTATAATCAATCAGATACACATCTGTCAGTCCTACTTCCGCCGTACCGGTTTCCAGCGCCTTAAAGGTCAACTCATACTCTGCCGTCTTTGTCTCTTCACCATAGATATCTTTCAATTCCAACACTCCGTCTGTTCCGGTGACAAGCTCATTATCCGGAACAAACTCAAGGGTTTCCGTACTATAGGATAAATACGCATCAATGGAATATAGATTTACATCACTGTTTAAAATAACCTTAACCGTAAATTCCTGCTCCTTCTTTACGGATTCCGGAAGCTCTAAATACATCTGTGCCTCTTTTGCATATGCCTTTTTATGTGAGGCTGTTCCCACCGAAAGACTGATAACCAGTACCAGGGTTAATAAAACCGCAAGCTTTTTCCTCATAATCCTTTCTCCTTTTCGTCATCGTATCCATATAATCAATCAATATAAACACTATTTCGTATTTCTCACAATCTTTACTGTATACACCTGCGTTTTCCCGTTTTGTGCTTTACAGGTCAGCTTCAAAGTAGTGGTTTTTCCTGCCGCCTGTAAGTTATAGCTTCCTGTGCCGGACACGGTGGCACGCTTACTGATTGCAGTTGCCTTCAAGGTTACCTTAGACACAGATTTTGGAACTGTAAGGGTATATACCTTATCCTTGTCTGCAAGCACACCGCTTGTGGAAGGCTTGATAAAGGTTGGTGTCAGTCCCTTAAGCTCTGTGCTGCCATTATATACACTAATGCTTGACAAAAACGCATTTGGATTACCCGATGAAGCCGGCAGTTTACATGCGCTGGCTGGCATATTATTGTATACTGGAATATAAAATACCATCGCATCCTTTAACACTCCCATGGTATTGTATGCGGAACGGGTTGTTCTGCCCTCCGAATACGGAGCCTGTACATTTGTCATATACTGATGCAGGTATAAGTCTGACGCATTGTTTGGCTTTACATTAAACTTCTGGAAATATAATGTGTTCTGTCCCCTGTTAATATAATTGGTGGCAATATACTGGGCACCGCCTACAATAGACTTATATGGATTTGTCCACGGTTTTCCGTAAGCAGTACCGGTTCTTGCCCACTGCAGACCCTTTGCCACTGCATCTCCACCGTCAAAGGCTCCAATATTATAGAAGTTATAAATCCCCTCATATCCCTTATATTTTCCGCTTGTGGCATTGGAGCCGTTTACACCGACCTCCTGCTTGCTTCTGGTTGCCAGGAAATACGGATTTGCCTTTGCCGTTTTTCCTGCATCCATAAATGCCTGCTTATAGGAACCGCTGACCGTCTTCTTTGTGGAAGAATCCACAACACTGTAATTTCCCTTCATAAAGGTATTACTTAAAATGCTCTGCACCACCGTCACACTGTGGGAGGAGTCATATGCCAGCGCCTCAAACTGGAAAATATCCGTACTGTTTAAGAAATTCCTTGGGTCCATGTAATAGGAAATCACCTGGGAATCTGCACTGTACCAGTTGCTGCCATCCTTTACAATATAAGTATCTGTCGCCCAGTTATATGCGCCTGAGGCTGTTGATAAATAAGAAAATGGCGCTAAGGAGCCTGAGCCCTTCGGATAATTGCTCTGGATTACATTTCTTCCCACCACACTCTCATTTTTAATAACTGTAGACCAGTCTAAATTTGTATTTACCGCAACAAATCTCCAGTTTGGATATTCCTTATGTAACGCCCTTAAGCTTGCCTTGTAGCTCTCAGGGAAATTCTTGAGCAGCGTTTCAAAGGATGCATCTGTATTGGTGTTCGTATTGGTATTCGTATTCGTGTTTGTATTGGTATTTGTATTCGTGTTTGTATTGGTTGTCTTTATAGTGATATACTCTTTTGATGCATAACCGGTAACGGTCTTTTTATTATAGGTTACCGTAATCTTGTACCAGTCTCCGCTTGTGCCAAGAATCGTGACCTCAGTGTTCCGTGGAATGGACATCAGGATTGCACTCTTTATACTTGCAGAATTTCTGATATTTAAGGATGTGGTAACCTTGCTGTTTACATACCCCTTCATGGTGCCTGTCGTATTGTTATTATTTGTGATTGGCTTATTATTGTTTGTCGGATTCTGAGGATTGCTTCCAGAAGCGGCATTCCGCTTCACATCCACATAAGTGCTTAATACATAACCGTTTTTTGTCTTTTTCTTATAAGTCACCTTAACCTTATACCAGTATTTACCAGACACCTTCTTAATACCGGTAATGGTAAGCTTTGTGTCTTTCGGAATTTTAATCAATGATTTGGAAGAGGTTTTCGCACTTTTCCGGACATTCAGATAGGATGTCACCTTTTTATTTACAACACCTGTGGGCTTTGAGTCTTTTTTTATGTACGCCGCACTCACATATCCGGTTTTTGTTTTCCCATTAATCTTTCCCTTACATTTGTACCATGTCTGATTTTTATTTGATACATATCCAAGAATGGTTATTTCCGCATTCTTCTCCAGCATTCCGTAACTCTTGTAGTTCGTGCCTGCTTTTTTGCGCATATTCACCTTTGCTGTTGTCTTTCCCGGATAAGACATAAGTGATTTACAGGTAGTTGCCGCTTCCGTCTTCATTCCCACAGCCGGTATCAGCAGCAGTGCAGCCAGAAAGATAAAAAGATATTTTTTCAGTCCCGTTCTTTTCTTTTCCCTACATAAATTTTTACTCATTTGCACTCCCCTATCTTACAGATTAAACATAATAAATTGACATAATATAGTTACATAATACTATATCTTCCCTGCAATTTCAACCTAAAAAGTCGCTTTTTCCTATATTTCCCTATATTTTTATCTTTTTCGGGTTTTACGGTATCTCTTTCCCATTTTTCAACTTATGTAAAGTAAAATAATCCTTTCCTGTGAAACGCAAGTGAAATGCTTCTATATCATTTTCCCTGTTCTGCAATCTGCTCCGCCAAATCATTCAGATAGACCCAGCGTTCCATTTTTACCTCCAGCTGTTTTTCCAATTCCTCCTTTTGCTCTGCCAACTCCTGCAGTCTGGAATACTGGCTTGCAACGGAAGCCATCTCTGTTTCGATATCTGCGATTTTCTCCTCTATGGAAGCAATCTCCTCATCAATGGTCTCAAATTCCTTTTGCTCCTGATAAGTAAATTTCAACTTCTTTTCCCGGTTATTTTTCCATGTACTCCGGCTGTTACTGCTTTTTTTCTCTTTAAGATTCGGATTTCCGGGATTCTCCGGATTTTCTGTCAGACCAATCCCTCTCGCCCCGGCTTTTTCCAGATAGGTTGTATAGTCTCCCTCGTACTGTGTAAGTACCCCGTTTCCCTCAAAGGCAAGAATACGGTCTGCAATACGGTCCAAAAAATACCGGTCATGGGATACGGCTATGACAATTCCCTCAAAATAATCCAGATAATCCTCTAAAATCGTAAGGGTTGCAATATCCAAATCATTGGTGGGCTCATCCAGTATCAAAACATTAGGAGCCGTCATCAGAACCTTTAACAGGTATAATCTTCTCCTCTCCCCTCCCGACAGCTTGCCAATGGGATTGTATTGAAGCTCCGGTGTAAATAAAAAACGTTCACACATCTGGGACGCAGAGGTCATGCCCCTGCTGGTTTTTATATATTCCGCCACATTTTTCACATAATCAATTACCCGTTCCTCCGGATTCATCTCCTCCACCAGCTGGGAGAAATAGCCGATTTTAACGGTCTCACCAATGGTAACCTCTCCGCAGTCGGGCAATTCCTGTCCTGTAATCATCTTAAGCAGGGTTGTTTTTCCACAGCCATTTTCACCCACAATGCCTATCCGTTCATTCCGGATTGTGTAATAGGTAAAATCCTTTATCAGAGTACGTCCGCCATAGGACTTTGAAATATTCTTAATTTCAATGGTTTTCTTCCCGAGTCTGGATGCCAGTGAATCCATTTCCACCTGTCTGTCTTCCTCCGGGGCCTTCATTTCCTGCATTTCATGAAACCGCTCCAGTCTCGCCTTCTGCTTGGTAGAACGTGCCTGGGCTCCACGCCTTACCCATTGAAGCTCCGTCCGCATTATACTCTGCACCTTCCGGTAGCTGGCAGCCTCGCTGTCAATCCTCTGTTGGCGCAGCTCCAGAAAACCCGAATAATTGGCGTCATATGTATAGAGCTTCCCATGGTCTATTTCCACAATCTTATTTGTCACACGGTCAAGAAAATACCGGTCATGGGTCACCATAACCAGAACGCCCTTATATTTTTTCAGATATTCCTCCAGCCACATCACCATCCGGCTGTCCAGATGATTTGTGGGCTCATCCAGTATCAGTATTTTTGCCGGAGACAGCAGTGTTTTTGCCAGGGCAATCCGTTTCTTTTCTCCTCCGGACAGCGTTTCAACAGCCGCCTCAGTATCCGTAACCGATAATTTCTTCAAAATGGCTTTTGCCTCTGCTTCTAAATTCCAGTTGGGATTGGAGCTTACCTTTCCCCGGCAGACATAGGACAATACGGTGTCTCCCTTTTCAAATTCCGTATTCTGGGCAAGATAAGCAAGGTCCGCCTGATTATTTTTTATAATCTCTCCCGAATCCGGTTCCACCAGACCTGCTATCATTTTAAGAAGGGTACTTTTTCCGCAGCCATTTATCCCGATAATCCCAAGCTTGTCCCCATCATTCATTCCCAGGCTCACCTGGTCAAACAGCAGCTTATCGCCATATACCTTTGTCACATTCTCAATATTTAAAATGTTCATCTCCGTCTCCCATATTCTTTGATTTTCTCCGCTTTACATGCTATCCGGCATACCGGTTTACAGGATGCCCAGCTTCACCGCCTCCTGCTTTCTCACATATGCTTCAATATGAATGCCATCCTCTTCATATTGCTCCTTTAACAGCTGTCCATAGGA
This sequence comes from uncultured Clostridium sp., assembly GCA_900544905.1. Taxonomy (GTDB): domain Bacteria; phylum Bacillota; class Clostridia; order Lachnospirales; family Lachnospiraceae; genus CAG-590. The sequence continues at coordinate 3,577 of UQXF01000048.1, read as the reverse complement.
GCGGATATCCGAGAGCAGTGCAGTATTCCTGTAGGAAATCACCGTTTCCACATATATCTGGTTCTCCTTTATCTTATCCTCTATGGTTTTCAGTAAGACATCCAGCCCTTTCTCCTCCTTTGCGGATATGAAAACGGAAGCATCCGCCCGTAAATCCTTTAAAACCGGCATCTCCGGCAGTCTGTCAATCTTATTGAAAACCGTTATAACCGGCTTGTCCTCAATCTCTAACTGCCTTAAGGTTTCATATACCGCCAGCATCTGCCTGTCCATATCCGGATTGGACGCATCCACCACATGAAGAATGATGTCACTGTACTTTGCTTCCTCAAGGGTAGAGCGGAATGCCTGAATCAGATGGTGGGGAAGCTTTGAGATAAATCCCACCGTATCAGTTAACATAATATTTTGACCATTTGCAAGCTTCAATGCCCTGGTGGTGGGGTCCAGTGTGGCAAACAATTTATCCTCTGACAGCACATCCGCCTTTGTCAGATGGTTTAACAGTGTGGATTTACCGGCATTGGTATAACCCACAATACACACCACAGGACTGCTGTTGCCAGCCCTCAGCTTCCGCTGTGTCTGCCTGTGCTTTTTTACCTCTTCCAAATCCTTTTTTAGTCTGGATATCTGTTCCCTGATTAAACGCCTGTCCATCTCCAGCTTTTTCTCACCGGGACCCCTTGTTCCAATGCCCCCTCCCAGCCTGGACAGGGAGGGACGCAGACCTACCAGCATTGTGGCATTGTACTTTAACTGCGCAAGTTCCACCTGGATTTTACCCTCTCTTGTACGGGCCCTTGCGGCAAAAATATCCAGAATCACCATGGTGCGGTCCATGATTTTTGTATCCAGAAGCTGCGAAAGATTTTTCATCTGGACTGGTGACAGCTCCGTATCGCAAACAATGCCTGTAGCATCTAACGCCACAAGCATTGTTTTAAGCTCTTCTATTTTCCCTTTTCCAAGGTAGGTAACGGGATTCCATGTTTCCAGATTCTGTTCCATGGTTCCGACGCTGAGTGCCCCGGCAGTCTTTACCAGTTCAGACAGCTCGCCCAGGGAGGCACTGCCATCCGGCTCATGCCGCTCATGAACTGCCACCAGGATTACTCTCTCTTTTTCTTTTTCATTGTCAAAAAAACGTGTCATGTATTCCTCCAGTTATTGTTCTGTCACCGTCTGTCTCGTATAGAGCAAATCATATTCATTTTTGCCATCTGCATCATTTGGATAAGCCTCCACAAACGCTTTTGCCTTTTCGTATGCAGTGTTATAATCCTTCATTTTCTCATAATACACAATCTCATCAAAGAGCAGCTCCCTGATATTGGACTGGTCCTCTAACTGCTTTCCGGTTTCTATATAGTTAAGGGCATCCTCCAGCCTGTCCTCATCTAAAGCTATGGCAGCATACTGCGCATACATAAAGCTGTTCATCTCATTTTTCTGCAAAAATACATCATAGTAAAGCTGCATATTTTCAAGGTCTCCCGTCTGTCCATAACAGCTCCCCACATACAATACCAAATCACTATACCCCGCCTCATATGCACTGAGCAGAATCGGCAGTGCTGCCCGGTAATCCTGCCAGTCATACAGTTGCAGCCCATAGGCAATCTCCTGCAAATCAGCAAGTCCCTCTACCTTGTTATCCTTCGCCCAGAGCTTAATCTGGCTGTATTCATAGCACGCCAGACCATACTTGCCGGTATTTACATAGCAGTCCGCCATATAGAACCGGGTATCGTTGTCAAGCGTCTCCAGCAACGGAAGCCGCGGCTTAAGCGCTTCCTCAAACAAATCAATGGCGCCCTCATAATCCTTCTTTTCATATAGTGACAGCGCCTTATTCCGCATACTGTATTTCACCCCAAAGGATACTCCATATATAATAACCAAAAGAAGCAAAAACATACCGAACAGTTTCCATACATTACGGATTGTAAATTTCTTTTTCTTTTTTCTTCTTTTTTTGGGACGGTACTCCGGTATTTCATAAATTCCATATCTGTCTCTTCTGTTCCTGTACCTGTTTCTACGTCTGCCCATAATTAATCTTGCCTTTCCTTTTTACTGTCTATACAATTCTTCTCTTTTCATACTCAGCGCAAAAGTATTTTAATTATAACACATGACAGATATTATTCCAATACTCAAAAATGGTCCACCGGACCATTTTCTCATATGCTTGGCAACTCAAAAAGGTCACCGGAGCTTTTTCTCATATGCTTGGCAACTCAAAAAAAGATTCACCAGAGCTTTTCCTCATATGCATGACAACACAAAAGCGGCTGGTTTCTTTTTTCAAAAAAACCAACCGCCTGTGCATAAATCATAAATTCAATAAATCAAGAGGCAGAAGCCATTTCCTTAAGCGTTATCCGATGCTCAATATAATCCTCTACTTCATCTTTTTCCATCTTTAAGCTGATTGCAAATTCTCCATACAGACTGTCCTGCGCCTGCTTTAAATATCTTTCATCACAGGCTGACATTTTCTTGCCCTGCGCCAAACGTTCTTCTTTTCTTTTCAACACTGTATTAATAATCCGAATCAATTCCCTGCAGTCACAGGATTTCAGGGCTTCTTTATAAGCCAGCTCCCTGTGCTTGTCATCCGCTACTTCAATCTGTTCCACGTTCTTCATTTCATCAATCAGATTACAGGCATCCTGCTTACTGATTACCGGTCTCATAACAACCTTCTGATTATCCACAGGTGTAAATACTCTGCTTCCTTTTGTGTAAAGTGGTAAAAGTGTATAGTATACCTTGTTACTATCAATCCCACTCAAACTCATCGGACCAATTTCTTCTACTCTGCATACACCATTCATACCGTAAACGACATACTCACCAATTTTAAACATTTTACTCCTCTCTTTCTAAAATTTAGTCAACACCTTACAACTGATATTATCATAGCAAATTATAGTTATTTTTGTAAGTTTTTTTTGCAAATTTCTTATTTTTCTGCGTTTTTCACACTCCGGAAATTGGAAATTGTGCATTTTTACAACATTTGACAAATTCTTCATTGGTGTAACTTTCTAACTCTATTCTGCCACATATTTACACATTTTATACAAAATTCTGGCAAATTGTCATATCCTTACCCTTTAAAAAGCTACAGACAGAAGCGCAAAAATTCAGGCAGGATATCCGAAATATATCCTGCCTGAAAGAGGGGGAGGTGTGACAAAACCACACATTATGCAAATCTGCAATTCTATTATTTAACGTCCTTGCCACTGAGCCGCCTGCGGCTCATCACATCATCCGGAAGTGCATTATGTTCTTTGTATTTGAAATATTCATATGAACTGCATTCTACGAACTCAGCCCGGGGCTGAACCTGCAGAATCTGCTTGATTTCCTTTGTATTGCATGCCGCAACTGCATCTCCGGAATACGGGTCAAATACAATGTAGTTCTTTTCTTCCTTTTTCCCAAACAAGCCCATATGCACTCCTCCTTCTCCTGAATGTCAATTCAATCTGTCTTTGCATTCCTTAATTATAGATATTATACCTGTCTCTTATACACATCTCCGAGCCCACGAGACTCGACG
>UQXF01000047.1 GCA_900544905.1 uncultured Clostridium sp. | reverse complement strand
CGAGATGACGTCGAGTCTCGTGGGCTCGGAGATGTGTATAAGAGACAGGGATTAAGACAATATAATTTAAAAAAGATAGCTGAAGGTTTATGTGAATATTATAAATTATCATTAAGGGATAGTTTAATTTTTAAACAAAATATATCATTCGTACCAGATAAAATTGTGAATGATCATACAGGAGAAGGGTGCGTTCTTTCTGCATTTGTTCCAATAATATTAATTTTAGACATAGTAAATGAAGATGAAAGAATAAGCTTTTTAAGAGGAGAAAGTAACGTTTTAAGTAAGTTATTTGAAAATGTGCCTGCTTTATACGGAATGGCGTGCAAGTTTGGTAAAGGGAACGGAGAAAAAACAGAAGAAAACTATAAAATTGGATTTTCTGAGATGAAAGAGATATATAATTATGCATTCGGCGTTAAAAATGAAAAATACTATACTGGCAATGTAGATATAAGTAATGATATAAAGGCTATATGCATTAAGATTTGTAACGGATTTGAAAAGTAATGTGGCGGTGTCGTAAGTAATCTAGTTGGTGACATAAAGTGCAATTCGATTTTACACGACCCTTGAAAAATAAGAAAGGGATTGAATAGTTAAAATGTTTTTCTGTAAATGCTACACTAAAAAATACCTATGGTTATAGAATTAAGGGGAGAACAGCAGAATGAAAAGACTGCGGATTAGCGAAAACACAAAAAGAGGCTTGGGGATTTTGAATAAAATATGTCTGACTATGCTTGTCTTTATATTTTTAGGATTAGTGGATGTCTGGTTTTTGCAGGAAATGGCAGGGGACTATAATGTGGCAGATTTCGAAAAGCAAATAACCGGTGATAATTTGACAGCTTCTGACTTTGAAGATACAGTGGGGATTGCATATGGGGATATCTGTGAGGAATGGATTACTTTAACAGAGGATGAAGAAAAGGATAGTGAAACAACGGGTAGTGGAGACGGAAATGAGGAAACTGTTTCTATGACACCGGAGGAACAGATTGATATTTTTGCGGATAAAGTTGAAGAATGGAACCGAGGACTTTCTGTAGACGCAGCTTTTGCAATGGCAGACTTAAATCAGGATGGCAGATTGGAGTTGATTACAGATGATGTACAGGGTAGCGGACATTTTGCGTACAATAATTATTTTGTAGTGACTGAAGATGGTGCTATGATAAAATTAGAGAGTGGCAGGTTTGGAGAGTATCTTAGCACATATTATGATTTGGCAGACGGTTTGATACATGTACCGGTTTACTATGATGAGAAAGAAGATGTATTTTATTCCATCCAGGGAGGCGGTACCAGAGATACACATCCCATATCATTTTGCTATAGGCTGGTCAGTTTAAGTATAAAGAATGATGTGGTCGAAGAGGAATTATTGGCTTATCGGATATGTAAAATGGATGAGAATAACAATTGGATTACTCCCGACCGATATGAGGATGCAGATGGAAATGAAATTGCAGAAGAGGAATTTGAAACCATAGCGGAACGCAAATATTCAGATTTAAAGCAGATGCAGATGACCTGGAAATGGCACAATTATACGGAAGAAATAGGTGCAATGTCAAAAGAGGAGTTGAAAGAACTGCTAATGGATTCTTATGAAAATTTTGAGATGCTGAAAGTGGGGCTGTAAGGATGATGGAGAGCATGAAAAAGCATATAAACTGATAAATGAGCTTCTTTCAAGAAAAATCTCCATGCTTAACCGGGTAAGTTTAAATATGCATTTGGCAAGGCTGGATATTAAGATGAATGAGAAAGTAAATGCAAAGATACATTTAGAATATGTAATTGAGCATGGAAATACAATGTCTATTGTTGAGGAGGCAAAAGAATTGTTAGACTGTCAGTTTTATATAGACAGACAGAAGAACTTGGAGGAAGAAGATGCAGACAACATATAACCATTGCGTAAAAAATAAGGCACAGGAGAAATGTCAGACTAAAAAGTGTTTAACCTATAATAAATATAATTTGGCGAATATGCAAATGCCCTGTCCGTTTTACAGAACAGATGATTGTGGCTTTTTGGGGAAATTGCAGGAGGTTAATGGAAAGAAGATTCGCAGGCAATATTTTGAAGGGATATGTTGGGGATATTGGATTGCTGTTATATATATTGTGCTTTTTGTGACTTTTTGCTATATAAAAGTGGGTAGAGATGATTTTTCTTTAATGGAATTTGTAATATGTTTTTTTATGACACTTGTATTCTGGATTTTTTTATGTATACTGCGATTATGCAACCGCTTTCTGATAGGCAGGTGTGTTTGTGTCATCAATGAGCAGGGAATTTACAGTAATCAGGGATTTCGAAACTGGAATGACATAAAGGAACTGGAATATCATATTGGCTCAAGAGGAAAGACTTACTATGACTGTTGTGCAGTTACTATCAGAGGGTATAAGAAAGAAATAATCATTCCACACGCACCAAGATACCTTTTAAAACTTGCAAAGAAATATAATTCTGACATCGATACTTTTTTGCGGAAAGAGGATAAGAGAGATATTATTATAATAATATGTTTAGTGACAGCATTACTGATTATATTTGGACTTTTGGTATAAGCCGAGGGGTGTTATTTTTTTCTTATGAGTGAAGACCATGTCCATATTAGTGAGGCAGGTTTTATGCATACTGGGTGCCGATATGGATAATCTGTCTTTGTTATTCAGTTTGGTAAAACAAAGAAATTATCTGGAGGACTGCGAATAGCATGAAGAAAATAATAAAAATTATAGCACTAATCCTTATCATAATTGGCTTTATTGAAGTTGTTCGAGTGAATTTGCGTAATTATATTTTTGATAAAGAAAATGCGGTAGTAGAAGCAATTTCTTATCCGGAAGCCATATTAAAAGTATTAAAGGAAGACTATTACATTATCTACTATAAAAAAGGATTTTTTGATGATGGATCAACCTTGTACTATTTTGATGGGAAAAAGAAAGGCGCTGTAATACTAACAGGGCAGAATCCGTATAGATTACATAGTTCAAACGGTAATGCAGCAATATTTTGTGGTCCTGCGGATAACAAATTTTTAGTGAAAGGAAAGATTGAGGAAAAATACAAAGATATCGTAGATGAAACAGTAATCAATGTAGAATCTTGGGATATTATTGCACCCATTAAGCGATATTATATAGATGAATATGACCATCGGTATTTATATCCAATTACCTTCATAGATGCTTATGATGTGGAGCGTGGTGATTTTACTACGGATGCCATAGATAACACATTGTATTATTTTGAAGCAGAATATTATCTAAATGATGAAGAGGATTATCTGCTGGTTTCACCTGAAAAAGAAAATGGAGAAATACATTGGTATTTATGTGAAAAAGAAAGTCCGGACTCTAGAAGAACACTGACAAAGCAAATTGAATTAGCCGGAAATCTGCCAGAAGACCAATATGATATGTTTTTGGAGGAAGAAATTGCAAAAGATAGTTATTATTCCCGATATTATATTTTAATTAAGGGAGAGTATGAGGATGAGATATTTAATGTAGAAAGCTGGAAATTTGTTCCATGGATTTATTGATATATTTTGGTATCCTTCTTTTCTTTCTGTCAAAAATCAGGGTTGCATAACGCCTTATAACGAGTTATAATAACCTACGAACAACTGAATAAGTCTTCAGGGCGGGGTGCAAGTCCCCACCGGCGGTATTTGAAGAACAGGGGATGTATCAGAAGAACCCCTCAAGCTTCTTAAGCCCGCGAGCCGCAAGGCAGGAACCAGTGAGACTCTGGTGCCGACAGTATAGTCTGGATGGAAGAAGATTAGTATTTGGATATTGTATTGCAATGTCTATAAGCTTGTATTTATGGTCCTGAAGTATGTATGTGCTTCAGGACTTTTTTACTTTATAGGAAAGTTCGTCTTATAAAGCAAAAACGCTTATATATAAAGAGGTGGCAAAATGGCAGATAACGAACAATATATGCGCCGGGCTATTGAGCTTGCAAAGCTGGGTATCGGTAAGGTTAATCCCAATCCTTTAGTAGGGGCTGTGATTGTAAAAAATGGACAGATTATCAGTGAAGGCTATCATATGGTATATGGGGACTTGCATGCAGAGAGGAATGCATTTAAGAATTTAAAAAATTCTGAGGATGCCAAAGGAGCGGAAATGTATGTGACTTTGGAGCCCTGTTGTCATCATGGCAAACAGCCGCCATGTACGGAAGCAATCATTGAACATGGTATTTCAAGGGTGTATGTGGGTTCTGATGACCCCAATGAGCTGGTTTCCGGAAAAGGAATTCAGATATTGCGGGATGCCGGAATTGAAGTGGTGACGGGATTTCTAAAGGATGAATGCGATGCTATAAATCCGGTATTTTTCCACTATATTACAACCAGAACACCATTTGTACTGATGAAATATGCCATGACCTTAGACGGCAAAATTGCCACAAGGACCGGTCATTCCCAGTGGATATCCGGTGAGGAGTCAAGGGCAAGGGTCCAGCAGACCAGAAATGCATTAAAGGGTATTATGGTGGGGATTGGAACCATTTTAAATGACGACCCGAGATTGACCTGCCGGATGGATGGCGGACGTAATCCAATCCGCATTATCTGTGATTCCAAGCTGCGGATTCCTCTATCCAGTAATGTGGTGGCAACGGCGAAGGAGGTGTCCACAATTGTTGCAACGGTGGAGCCTCATGCAGAGTACAACCGTTTCTGGAACGAACAGAAGGCAGAATTAGAAGCGTCCGGCGTGGAAGTTCTGGTGGTAAAGGAAAGGGATGGACGTCTGGATTTACGGGATTTGATGATAAAGCTTGGTGAAAAACAGATAGATGGGATTTTATTGGAAGGTGGTTCTACGCTAAACTATGCAGCCCTGCAGGAAGGGATTGTCAACCGCATTGAGGCATATGTGGCGCCAAAGATTTTTGGTGGTGCAGGATTTTATACACCGGTTGGCGGTGAAGGTGTGGAGCTTGCCACAGAGGCACTTGGCTGCAAACTGATATCTACGGAACAGATTGGGCAGGATATATTGCTTGTTTATAACAGGGTTTAAATATAGGGAAAAGACATGGAGGGGCTGATATGGGATTAAATTTTTTAATCTGTAATTTGATTTGGCTAATCATACTTTTGGTATGTTTGTTTCTGATAGTTAACAGATTGGAAAAGAGAAAAGTTCTGCAGGGTATTTTTGCAGGCTTGGTTTTGTTTCTCTGTATTTTCATTTGGATTTATTCAACAGGGGGAGTTTTACATACGGGAGTTTCCTTTGGAAAACTGTATGTCGTATTTTCCGGAACAGGTTCTATGGGGAGCTATGCAGAATATGAGCTGAATCAAACAGGTCTTATTGAAGAGGCGGGAGGTCTTGGCAGCGGGGGAATATTTAGCATGGACATACAGTATGGCTGGGTTTTTAAAGCGGCAAATCCTGGTACATGCCAGATTATAGTGAAGGATTATGCTTTTGGTGACGTTGATGGAAGCTATGTGTATGATGTTATAGTGGATAAGGATATGAACATAACGTATACAGTAACAGAACAGGATACAAAGGAAAGAGAATAGGAGTAAAAGGAATGTTTTATTCTATGAAATATGAATCACCTATTGGGAAGTGCCTGCTTGTATCCGATAAGAAACATCTTGTCGGGGTATGGCTGGAAGGGCAAAAATACTATTGTCCATTGAAGGAACCCCTTCAGGAAAATGTCAATGATGCTGTATTAAGAAAGACAAAAGCCTGGCTTGCGCAGTATTTTGCCGGTAATCAGCCTGACATTTCTGAATTGCCGCTTAGACCAATCGGCAGTGATTTTAGACAGCAGGTCTGGAAGATTCTTGCGGGTATTCCTTATGGAGAGGTTATGACATATGGGGAAATCGCCAGAATGATTGAGGAAAAGAATAATATAGAAAAAATGTCACCACAGGCAATTGGTGGTGCAGTTGGACACAATCCCATATCCATAATTATCCCATGTCACCGGGTTGTTGGAACAAACGGAAGCCTGACCGGTTATGCCGGCGGGCTGGAGAAAAAACGGTGGCTGCTGCAGCATGAAGGGATAATTGATATATGATAGAGAGGTAAAGAAATTTATGAATGGTAACAATAGCCAAAGGAGGAAATATTATGGAACTATCAAAATACTTAAAAAGCGTCATTGATATGGACAGGTCGTCAGTTGTTATCTGCAGCTTAGACCACAAGATAATTTATATGAATCCTGCTGCGATTGAGCGTTATGGAAAACGTGGTGGAAAGGATTTAATAGGAAAAAGCCTTATGAACTGCCATAATGCGAAGTCAAATGAGATAATCGAAAAAGTGGTAGTGTGGTTTGGAAAAAGTACAGAAAATAATATGATTTACACTTACTATAACGAGAAAGAGAATAAAGACGTATATATGGTGGCACTTAGGGATGACGACAAAGCATTAATCGGATATTACGAAAAGCATGAATACCGCGACAGGGAAACGGCGGGGCTATATGATTTCAGTCAGTCTCTAATATGAGAGAGTGTTAAGGAAAACATTTGCGTTATTGTATATAGAATGAAACAGATTAGCGGTAGAAAAATTTAGGCCAGTTTCTATAAAAACTAACTGCAAGGAGGACATAAATGGAACTCATGAAAGGACGTCCGGAGGATACTGCCGGCAGATTGGAAAAAGAAATTAAGGTATATGATTTATTGGACAGTCTTGGGATAGAATATGAGAGAACCGACCATGAAGAGGCTAACACAATGGAGGCATGTAATGAGATTGACAAGATTCTGGATGTCATTATTTGCAAAAATCTGTTTTTGTGTAACCGGCAGGAGACACAGTTTTATCTTTTGATGATGCCGGGAGACAAGCCCTTTAAAACCAAGGATTTGTCAAAACAGATTGGCAGTGCCAGGCTTTCCTTTGGCAAGGAGGAATATATGGAGAAATACCTGGATATCAAGCCGGGGGCGGTATCCATTATGGGATTGATGAACGATACGGAACATCACATCCAGCTTTTGATGGATAAGCCGGTGGCAGAAAGTGAATATTTGGGCTGCCACCCATGTGTCAGCACCTCCAGTCTGAAACTGAAAACAAGGGATGTTCTGGATAAATTTCTTCCGGCAGTGGGACATGAACCCATTGTGGTAGATTTGCCGGTGCCGGATGAGAAATTATAGAAAGGAAAGAGTAACATGTTTACGGGAATTGTAGAAGAAATCGGAACTGTGGTGTCCATCAGTCAGGGGACAAAAGCTGCAAAGCTGGCGCTGCAGGGAAAGATTATATTTGAGGATATGCATATTGGAGATTCCATTGCGGTAAACGGTGTCTGTCTGACAGTCACAGAAAAAACATCAAATACCTTTATAGTGGATGTCATGCCGGAAACCCTGCGGCGTTCCTCGTTGGGAAAATTGTCGAAGGGGAGTAAGGTAAATATGGAACGTGCCATGGCGGCAAACGGACGCTTTGGCGGTCATATTGTCAGCGGGCATATCGACGGAACCGGAGAGATTGAAAGCTTTGTAAGAGAGGACAACGCGGTGTGGGTAACAATTAAAACACCTGCCAGACTGTTAAAATATATTATTGAAAAGGGTTCTATAGCCATTGATGGCATTTCCCTGACGGTTGCCTATGTGGATGACCGCTGTTTTAAGGTGTCGCTGATTCCCCATACAGCATCCAATACAACCCTGCTGTCGAAGAAAGCCGGGGATGTCGTAAACCTGGAGAATGATATTGTGGGAAAGTATATCGATAAGCTTCTGCATTTTGAAGCTTCCGGGGCAGAGACAGACGAGGAAAAAGTCTCTGGCGGGATTTCCATGGATTTTCTTGCGGAGAACGGATTTATGTAGGGGAAATGGTTGAAGATTATGTAAAGTAATTATGTCAACATGTTATGTAGAGATATTATGTAAATACACTGACATACTGTAAAAAAGAATTTATATAAACAATTTTGCAAAATAATAAGATAAATATAAAGCACAATAGGTACACAAGGAGGTAATAAAATGTCAGAATTTAACACTACATTAGAGCTTGCTGAGGACTTGAAGGCTGGAAAATGTATCGTGATATTAGACGATGAAAACAGGGAAAATGAAGGAGATGTGATTTGTGCGGCGGAGTTTGCCACCACAGAAAATGTAAATTTTATGGCAAGCTATGCAAGAGGTTTGATTTGTATGCCGATGGATGCAAGCTATACGGACAAGCTGAATCTCCCGCAGATGTGCATTACCAATACGGATAATCATTGTACTGCATTTTCTGTGTCTGTGGACCATGTCAGCACTACAACAGGTATTTCCGCTTATGAGAGAGGAATTACCGCCAGAAAGTTTGTGGAGGAGGACGCAAAGCCGGAGGATTTTAGAAGACCGGGACATATGTTTCCGCTAGAGGCAAGACCGGGCGGAGTCATTGAAAGACAGGGACATACAGAAGCAACCGTTGATTTTATGAAGCTTGCAGGCTTGAAACCGGTAGGTCTTTGCTGTGAGATTATGAAGGAAGACGGAATGATGGCAAGGAAAGAGGATTTAGTTGCTTTTGCGAAAAAACATAATCTGAAAATCGGAACCATCGCAGATTTAATTCAGTATCGAAAGGAACATGAAGTATTTGTAGAATGTGTTGCTAAGGCAAAGATGCCAACCCGCTATGGTGAATTTACAATACACGGCTATGTAAATAAGTTAAATGGTGAGCATCATGTGGCACTGGTAAAGGGCGATATCACGGATGGAAAGCCGGTGCTTTGCAGAGTGCATTCCGAGTGTCTGACCGGAGATGCACTGGGCTCCGCCCGCTGTGACTGTGGACAGCAGTATGATGCGGCAATGAAAATGATTGCAAAAGAGGGACGGGGTGTGTTACTGTATTTACGTCAGGAAGGCCGTGGAATCGGTCTGATTAACAAAATCCGTGCCTACGAGCTTCAGGACCATGGCAGGGACACCGTGGAGGCAAACCTGGAATTGGGATTTCCGGAGGATGCAAGGGATTATACGATTGGAACCCAGATTTTAGTGGACCTTGGTGTAAAGGAAATGCGGTTAATGACAAACAATCCACTTAAGGTATATGGTCTGGAAGGGTATGGTTTAAGCATTGTGGAACGTGTACCGATTATCATGGAGCCGGGCAAATATGATGAATTCTATCTGCGCACCAAGCAGGAAAAGATGGGGCATATTTTGAACTATAAGTGATTTCATGGATAAATTGGGATTTATCAAAAGGTTATAAAATTAGCATTAGAAAGGAAACAGAAATGGAGTTTTATGAAGTAATTAAAAAAAGAAGGACAATCCGTGATTTTGAGAACGAGCCTATATCCGACGAGGTTATTGAAAGAATTATTGATGCAGCTTTAAAAGCACCTACCAATGACCATATGAGAGATTGGCATTACATTGTAATCAAAGACAAGGAAATTGTTGCAAAACTTCTTGATATTATTCCCAAAGGAATATCTGATGAGGATATGACTCAACTCCTCAAAGACTGGAATCTGAATGATGAAGAGCAGCAAGAAGCATATAGGAATGCTGTTCCTAAGCAATACAAAATGCTGATGGATGCTTCCGCTGTAATTGTTCCGTTACTGAAACTGAAAACAGATTTACTTCACCCTGACAATATTTCACATTTAAATGGTTTTGCTTCAATATGGTGCAGTGTAGAGAATATATTTCTTGCTGCAACTGCTGAAGAATATGCCTGTACGCTCAGAGTTCCTTTGGGAAATGAGGGAGCACATGCAAGAGAGGTGTTGAATTACCCCGAAGATTATTTTATGCCTTGCTTTATCGGAATAGGCAGACCAAAAGGTAACGTACCTGCGATAAAGCAGAAAGATATTGATATGAAACAGCGTATCCATTGGAATAATTGGTAAAGAGACAAATACAAATTTACAGGTAAAAAGCCATAAGGCATAACACAATAGAAAGGAAATAAGAATGATGAAAACATTAGAAGGAAAATTAGTTGCAAATGACATGAAAATCGGCATTGTTGCCGCAAGATTTAACGAGTTTATCGTATCCAAGCTAATCGGAGGTGCCATGGATGGCTTAACCCGCCATGATATTCCGGAGGATAACGTTACCCTTGCCTGGGTTCCGGGTGCTTTTGAGATTCCGGTGGCAGCCAAGAAAATGGCACAGTCCGGAAAGTATGATGCGGTAATCTGCTTAGGTACGGTTATCCGTGGAGCAACCAGCCACTATGATTATGTATGTAATGAGGTGTCAAAGGGAATTGCACAGGTTTCTCTGGAAACGGGAGTCCCTGTTATGTTTGGTATTGTTACTACAGAAAATATTGAGCAGGCAATTGAGCGTGCAGGAACCAAGGCTGGTAACAAAGGTTATGACTGTGCGTTAGGCGCCATTGAGATGGTAAATCTGTTAAAGCAGATGTAGGGTGTTACTTACAAAAAGTGAAAAGGAGAGCGGTTATGTCGGCTTTACTATTTTTTGACATTGATGGAACACTGATTACGCTGGATGATGAACACAGGATGCCGGACAGCACAAAGCATGCACTTTACAAGGCAAGAGAAAACGGTCATAAAATCTTTATCAATACCGGAAGGGTGAAAACAGCCATTGATAAGCATTTGCTGGAGTTTGGATTTGATGGTCTGGTATGTGGATGCGGTACCTATATCGAATATGAGGGACAGGAAATCTTTCATCACACGCTGACAAGAGAGCAGAATATTTATTATGCGGAAAAGCTCCGGGAATATAAATACCAGACGGTATTTGAGGGGAAGGACCGCCTGTTTATAGACGGAGACCATGGTCCAGGCAGCTTTATGGAATATATCTACAATTATTTTTCAAAAAATGTGGATTATCCCATTGAAGATTCCGGACATCCGGATTTTTGCTATGATAAGTTTACCACTACCCGGATGCCGGACAGCAACGAGGAGGCATTTAATGACCTGTTTTCCAAGGATTTTAATTTAATACCTCATGGTGGAATGGTAACGGAAGCAGTACCGGCTGGGTTCAGCAAGGCGACAGGAATACAGTTTTTGATGGAATATCTGCAGATTCACAGCTCGGATTGTTATGCATTTGGGGATTCCATAAATGATATGGAGATGTTACAATATGTACCACATTCTGTTGCCATGGGCAATGCAGTGGAGGATGTGCTGCAGGTGGCAGAGTACCGGACAACGGATATTTTGGAAAATGGAATTGAGAATGCATTGCAGCATTACGGATTGATATAATAAGCAATTGCACAACTAGGATTTGAAAATAGAGAGTTTCGCAATTACCCAATTGATATAATACCAAGAGGAGATAGAGATGTTTCGATTAGAAGACCGCCAATTTCATATGATATTACTGCTGATATTGGGAGCAAGCGCTGTTTTGTTCTGCTTTTTCGGAGTCAGGCATATTCCGGCGGTAGAGGAGCGGGGCAGAGCAGAGGGCATGGAGGATTTTTCCGATGGCTGGGTCTGCACCTACAAGACAGAGGATGAACAGAAGCTTCAGGAGTACCGGAGCACAGAGGAGGGCTCTTCCGGTGGAAAGGATAATATTATCCAGGAGGTATTGACACTGCCGGGTAAGCTGCCGGTGGCGGAGGGGGAAACCCTGTCATTGCTGCATAAGGTGCCGGAGCTGGAACTGGATACCATTTATATGATGCTGAAAACCGACTACCAGACAGTAAAGGTATCGGTGGGGCAGGATATACTTTATGAGAGTGACAAAAGAGCGAAGAAGCTTCCGTCCTATCATGTAATACCGCTGTCCCCGGAATATCAGGAGCAGATTATTGTGATTGAACTGACCGGGCAGTCAGGTGATTACATGGAGGTGGAAAGCATCTGTACGGGAACCCGCAACCAGTTATGGATGGAGCTTCTCATGGAAAATGGCGTGGCTGTAGTTACCGGATTACTGTTAATCTGTATCAGCCTTTGTATGCTGCTGGTATATGCCTTTATAAAAAATGCACGGAAACAGAAGAAATGTCTGTTATACAGCAGTCTGGAGGGACTGTTTCTGGGTCTGCTGTTTATTGTGGGTGGAAAAATATTTCCGGTTCTGACAGGGTGGAATTATGGCGCATATCTGCTGAGAGCCTGTCTGATTATTGTTCTGGCAGTGCTTCATCTTATGAATATCCGGTGTTTTGTCAGCCGGAGGCGGGTATTGTTATTTTTGGATACCGGAATACTGGTGTTTGGGGTCTTCTATATCAGTGCGATTGTGCTGCAGGCATTTTCTCTGGTACAGTTTGACACGGTTTACAATATTGGAAGAGGACTGCTTGGCATCAGCATTTTGATGTATACCGTTATCCTTGGAATAACAGTCTATTATTACAGACAGAAGGAGGAAAAGCCGGTTTTCTATGCAAATGCGGTTCTTCTGTTCTGCATTCTGGTACAGATTATCATGTGGTTTTCCGGCAGGGAGATAGAGCTTAATAATATATATATTCCAATCGGATTTGTGATTTATATTGTTATGCTGTGGATTGTTACCCTGAAAAAAGCGCTGCCGGTTACCGCCGGAAAACAGCAGGCTTCCTATAGTGAGGAGGAAATGCGGGTACAGCTTGTGGAACAGATGAAGCCCGATTTTTTGTTTGCTTCGTTCCATACACTGCAAAAGCTTATTAAAGATGGTTCCGGAGAAAGCGTAAAGATGATATACTATATATTTGTATATATAAAATGCACGCTGAAGGCAATCGAGAAGGCAGGAGAGGTAATACCCTTTGAGGAAGAATTGGAGCATATGATTGCATATCTCCAGCTTCAAAGGATGTGTAATGCAGGTGTGAATTTTAGCGTGGAATGTAAGGTAAAGGATTTTCATATTCCAAGGTGCAGTATTGAGCCTATGGTGGAAAATGCGGTGGAGCACGGGATATTGAGCCAGGGTGATACCGGCAACATTGTAATCCGGACTTATCTGCGGGCAGAGGGCTATGCAGTCCAGGTTGTTGATGACGGGGCTGGTTTTGACAGCCGCATATTAAAGCGGAAAAGTCCAACGGCACTGCTCAATTTATTGTCGATGCTGGAAGAGACCTGCCAGGCACAGACGGAGGTTATCTCAAAAGAGGGAAAAGGAACCGTCATTACGGTTGTATTGCCTGCGCTGGAAAATGAACAGCTGGATGAACCTGAGGAATTAGAATAACATGTGGAGGTATATATGATAAATACTACTTCTGTTGAGGGACAAGCGGAAAAAGAAGAAAAAATGAGTGTGGCTGACCGTTTTATTACGGCTATGTTTATACCAAAAGACTATGGCAGGCTGCTGCGGCTGTCTGTGGGAAAGCTGATACAGTTTCTTGTATTACTGGTATTACTGGTTTCGGTAATCCGCTATGCGGTTCCGGCTCTCGGTGCAATTGCGGGAATGGGAGGCGTTAAGGATATCATACTTTATGAAATCCCGGAATTTTCCCTGAAGAATGGTGTATTTACACTGGAGGACGATATAGAGAAGATTGACGAAATGAACGGAATCTATTTAGTGGTGGATACCAGTGTGGAAAAATATACAAAAGAGGATGTGCCTGCCAATATGGTAGAGGCGGTTATGATAAGCAAAACCGGTATATTGTTCTATAACCAGGTAACTGGAATTGGGGAACTGGCGCAGGAGACAAAATTTTCAGATTTCGGGGAAATAGATTTTGATAACCAGGCGCTGGCAGAGAAAGCCCCGCTGATTTATATGGGGCTATGTGTTTTGTTTGTGCTGCTGTATATGTTTGAGATGGTAAAATACCTGGCAATGGGTCTGTTTTATGCTGTTTTGATGCATTTGCTGACGAAACCGGTAATTGCGGAGCTTACCTTTGGGGAACTCTATAAAATGGCGATGTATGCACAGGCTGTGGGGGCAATTATCAGTGCAGTCATGTACTGTATTAATGTTCCGATTCTGATTCTGGCAGCAAGCTCCTTCTCCTTGTTGATTACAATCATGATTATCAATAAAGCCCTTCTTTATATGAAGATGCAATCAGAGCTTTAATGTCCGTTTCTGCCATCTGGCTTAAGGTAGAATTGTGAAATGCGATTTCGTGGGTAACCTCTTTGCCGAACCAGTGTGGCGGAGTGTAAGAGAGTGCGGTTTCTTCATCCGGAAATTCCACCTCGGTAAGATAAAGCCCTTCAAATAATCCGTGAAAAATATCCAGTTCAATTGTCAGATTGTGTGATTCCGGAATTTTATAGCGGGTTTTGGTAATGATATTTCCCTCTGTTTTAGCCAGAAGCTTCTCATAGGAAGCTATGGTTAAGGGAAATTCCACCTCCTCTCGCTTCATCAGTCCCTGCCCCTTATAGGTCAGGATATAACAGTCGTCTTTTTTGCGGATTCTCAGCACCGGTTCCGTAATAATATATGCCTGTTGTAAATCACTATGGGGATAGGCTGACAGGTCTTCCGGGATAAGTGCTTTCTCTATCAAGAATTTTCTTTCAATTTCCATATGTGCTGTTCCTTGTTTTACCTTTCTGAATAAATTCTATGATAAATCCTATCATAGTTCGCCGGAATTGACAAATATTAAGTAATAAACTAAAATATTATTAGTTATGCTTTAAGGGGAGAAGGGAATGGGAAAAGGGTTATATACAAGAAAAGACTGGCAGTCAGGAGGAAAAGAATTATGAAGAAAGCATATTTATTTTTTGCTACCGGATTTGAAGAGGTGGAGGCGTTAACGGTTGTAGATATTTTGAGAAGAGGCGGTGTGGATTGTAAGACCGTATCGGTTACGGGGGATTATGATGTGACCAGCTCCCATGCAGTCACAGTCCGGGCAGATTTGCTGTTTGAGGAACAGAGCCTGGAGGATGGGGATATGCTGATACTGCCGGGAGGAATTCCGGGCACGCCAAATCTTAAGGCACATGCAGGACTGGATAAGCTAATCCGCCAGTATTATGAGGCTGGCAAATATTTAGCGGCAGTCTGTGCGGCGCCTACTGTTTATGGAGAGAAGGGACTTTTACAGGGCAGAAAAGCTACCTGTTTCCCGGGAATGGAGAGCGGTCTTGTCGGAGCAGAGCACAGTGAAGATAAGGTTGTGTGTGACGGACAGTTTATCACCAGCCGCGGAATGGGAACCTGTATCGATTTTGGACTTACGCTTCTTGCAAAGCTTACGGATGAGGCGAATGCACAGACGGTAGGAAAGAAAATCGTTTACTATGTTTGATAAAATCGTTTTGGAAATCGATGACTGCATAGACAGAATGTAAAAATAACAGAGGACATGCATATGTATCAGGTAAAAATATCAGTCAGGGGATTAGTGGAGTTTATTTTCCGCAGCGGAGATATTGCCAGCGGAGACGGAACCTTTTCCAGGGAAGCTATGGCAGAGGGCAGCAGAATCCATCGCAAGCTTCAGGGAAGGATGGGCTTGAACTATGAGGCGGAGGTACCTCTTAAAATTGATATTATAAGACCCGATTTTGTACTGACCATAGAGGGCAGGGCAGATGGCATCCTTACGGAGGAAAAGGGTGTCACCATTGATGAGATTAAAGGGGTCTACAAAAAGCTTGACCATATGGAATGTACTGTTTTTGTGCATAAGGCGCAGGCAATGTGTTATGCTTACATATATGCACTGGATAAAGAGCTGGATGAGATTACGGTACAGATGACCTATTGCAATCTGGATTCAGAAGAGATTAAAAGGTTTCAGGAGACATTTTCCTTTGAAGAGCTGCAACAGTGGTTTCATGACCTTGTGGAGGAATACTGTAAATGGACTCAGTTTGAGGTGGATAACAGGAGACTGCGAAATGATTCCATCGAAGAGCTTGCATTTCCCTATACCTACCGGGAAGGGCAGCGGGATATGGCGGGAACGGTTTATCTGTCCATAAAAAGGAGACAGAATCTTTTTGTACAGGCGCCTACCGGAATTGGAAAAACCATGGCGGCGCTGTATCCGGCAATTAAGGCAATGGGAGATGGATACGGGGAAAAGCTGTTTTACCTTACGGCAAAAACCATTGCCAGAGGAGCTGCCCTGGACGGTCTGGAAATTCTCAGGAATAATGGTCTGTATTTCCGGAGCGTTCTGCTTACGGCGAAGGAAAAGATATGCCCTATGGAGGAAATGAACTGCGAGCCGGAGCATTGTCCCTATGCAAAGGGACATTATGACCGTATAAATAAGGCGATATATGACTGTATTACCAATGAGGTAAATGTTACGAGAGAGACCTTGCTGGAATATGCGGATAAGCATATGGTTTGTCCCTTTGAGCTGGGACTGGACGTGAGCCTTTTTGTGGATGGAATTATCTGTGACTACAATTATGTATTTGACCCACGGGTAAAGCTTAGAAGATATTTTGCGGAAGGGGCAAAGGGCGATTTCCTTTTTCTGGTGGATGAAGCCCATAACCTGGTGGAACGGGCGTCCTCCATGTACAGCGCCGCCATTTATAAAGAGGATTTCTTAAAGCTGCGAAAGCTGCTGCTTCCCTATAATGCAAAGCTTGGCAGGCTGCTTGGAAACTGCAACCGGGAAATGCTGCAATTTAAAAAAGAGTGTGACAATGATAAGGGCTATATTATGATTTCGGATTTGGATTCCCTGTATGTGAAGCTGCTGCGGCTTCATGCCGGTATGGAAGCCTTTATGGAGGAGAGTAAGGAAATTCCGGCATTAAAGCCCCATAAGGATGAAATACTGGATTTTTATTTCCAAATCAACCAGTTTTTAAGCATTTATGAGCTTTTGGATGAAAGCTATGAAATATATGGAGAGCAGGTGAGTGATTCATCCTTTATGATAAAACTTTACTGTATTCATCCGGCGAAGAATCTCACAGACTGTATCGAAAAGGGGAACGCCACGGTTTTCTTTTCCGCTACGATGCTGCCCATCACCTATTATAAGGAGCTGCTCCATAACAGCGAGGAGGATTATGCCATCTATGTTCCCTCTCCCTTTCCGAGGGAGAACCGGGGGCTGTTTACCGGTGTGGATGTCAGCAGCAGATACCGGCTGCGGGGACCTGCCCAGTATGAAAAAATGGCAGGCTATCTGGATATTCTTGTAAACAGCAGGGCGGGAAATTATATGGCATTTTTTCCGTCCTATAAGATGCTTCAGGATGTTTATGACACAGCGATGGAATCCGGCTTGTTGTCAGAAACCGAGGTAATCTGCCAGAAATCCCATCTGACTGAGACGGAGAGGGAGGAATTTTTAGCCCGTTTCCGTGAGGCAGACCATCCGGTGCTGGGATTTTGTATTCTGGGCGGAATATTCTCGGAGGGGATTGATTTAGCGGGAGATTATCTGATTGGTGTTGCGGTGATTGGGACAGGGCTTCCGATGGTATGTAACGAGAGGGAAATTAAACAGCAGTATTTTGCAGACCGTGAGGATAAGGGCTTTGAGTATGCCTATCTCTATCCGGGAATGAATAAGGTGCAGCAGGCGGCAGGAAGGGTAATCCGTACCATGGAGGATAAGGGTGTCATTCTGTTATTGGATGAGCGGTTTGTGACCCGTCAGGTGGTGGAAACATTTCCGGCGGAATGGGCAGATTACCAGGTGGTCACTCTTGACACGGTGGAGGAAAGACTTTCGGATTTCTGGAAGAAGAAGTAAAATAATTGCACCCCATCCAAAAAAGAGGTATAATACACCATTAGAGGAAAAGGCAGAGGAGAACAGATGAAGAGATTATTTGTAAGTGATTTGGACGGAACCTTATTGAATAGCAAGGCGGAAATCAGTGACATTACCGCACGGATTATTAACCAGGGAATTGCCGATGGGATGGATTTTACCATATCCACAGCCAGAACTCCTACAACGGCGCTTAAGATTGTGGAGAGATTACATATCAAGCTTCCGGTTATGCTGATGAACGGGGTGCTGATATATGATATGGCATCCGGCAGATACCTACAGAAAGCGGTCATGGAGGAGACTGTGGTTATGGTATTGCTGGGACTGATAAAGCTAAAGGGTTTAAGCTGTTTTTTATATGCGCTGGAGGATGGACAGTTCATGGCATATTATGACAGTGTCGAATCTACATCACTCAACTATTTCAGGAATGAGCGTATCATGAAATATGATAAGAAATTTACCGAGGTGGAGGATTTAAGCCTGATTGCCGGAAAGGATATCATTTATTGTGTGCTCCGGGAGCCGAAGGAGAAGCTGGAGGGACTTTACCGGGAATTGTCCGTGGTAAGGGGCGTAAAGGCTGAGTTTTATCCGGATGTTTACAATGAGGCGTATTATATGCTGGAGATATACAGTGAAAAGGCATCCAAAAAGGAGGCACTGTCTTATCTGCGTACTACCAGGCATTATGACAGTGTCATTGGCTTTGGGGATAATCTGAATGATAAGGCATTGCTGGAGGCAAGCGATTATTTCTATGCGGTGTCCAATGCCCATCCTGAGATTCAGAATATGGCAGATTCGGTAATTCCCTCAAATGATGAGGATGGAGTAGCACGTTTTA
The DNA here is from genome assembly GCA_900544905.1 of uncultured Clostridium sp. Taxonomy (GTDB): domain Bacteria; phylum Bacillota; class Clostridia; order Lachnospirales; family Lachnospiraceae; genus CAG-590. Next base: position 4,922 of record UQXF01000047.1, on the reverse strand, counting down.
TTGAACAGATGATGCAACATGAAAAGGAATAAATGCGAAATGGAGTTGCTATGGAAAATATAACAGTAAAGGATATTGTGGAAATGACCGGTGGTGTACTGATGTGTGGAGACGAGAATACACCGGTGACAGATATCTGTATTAATTCAAAAGAGATAAAAGAGGGCGATTTATTCATCCCTATCATCGGAGAAAAGGTAGATGCCCACCGTTTCATTGAATCGGCACTGGAAAAGGGAGCGGCAACCCTTACTTCCCAGCATAACGGGGTAGTGGTGGCAGAAAAGCCTTATATCCGGGTGGATAATACAGTGGATGCCCTGCAGAGGATTGGAGCGGCAATCCGGAGCCGGTTTACCATACCGGTGATTGCAGTGACCGGAAGTGTGGGAAAGACCACCACCAGGGAAATGATAACCAGGGCGCTTTCTGCATCCAGAAAAACCTTCCATACCGATAAAAATTTTAATTCCCAGATTGGAGTGCCTATTACGCTGTCTAAAATGAGCAGCCGGGATGAGATTGCGGTGTTGGAGCTGGGAATCAGTGAAGAAGGCCAGATGGACATTTTATCCCAGATGGTAAAGCCGGATATGGCGGTGGTTACCACCATCGGAGTGGCTCATATTGAGTTTATGAAAACCCAGGAGAATATCCGGAAAGAGAAGCTTTCTATTGTACATTTTATGAAAGAGGGGGGGACACTCTTCTTAAATGGTGACGACAGGCTTTTGAGGGATGCGGTGACCACGGAGGGTCTTACCTGCAGAACACTTTTTTATGGAACAGAGGACTGGTGTGATTACTATGCAAAGGATATAGTATATCACGATTCCTATACCACATTTACCTGCGTTCACGGAACACAGGAGGTGGCAGTGCTGTTGAATACTCTGGGAAAGCATAATGTGGGAAATTGTGTGGCGGCTCTTGCTGTGGCGAATGAGAACGGAATTTCCATGGCGGCGGCAGCCATGGAATTTGCAGGCTTCGAGGGACAGCGCCAGCGCATACTTCAACTGGAAAACAAGTTTACATTGATTGATGACACATATAACGCAAGCCCGGATTCCATGAAAGCCAGTATTAATGTGCTCTGCGATATACCCTGTAAGGGACGCAGGGTTGCAGTGCTTGGAGATATGTTTGAATTAGGCGAAAACGAAGTGAAATACCACAGGGATATCGGCGAATTTCTGGTGGATAAACCCCTTGACGAGGTGGTGGTGTTAGGAGAGCTCTCCCAGAATATCAAGCAGGTGATTGAAAAGAGCGACAGCAGGATTAAGGTTTATACCTTTTCCGATAATGAGGAGGCGTCTATTTATCTGATGGCTACGTTGAAACCGGAAGATGTGGTGCTGGTAAAAGCCTCCAATGGCATGAATTTAAAAGAGATAGTGAATATCCTGTTATCAGAGTAGCGGACAGCTGTTTTGATTAAAATTGTGAAGTTATTGTGATTCTTACAAAATGCTACTTGACACTTTTTATCAATAATGGTATCATTCAAAACAGTAATCATTACTACTTTTTGATTACGGATGAGACGAAAGTCAAAGGACTGTTTTTTAACACAGCAGTTCAGAAGATAAACTTTAAAGAAAAGGAGATAAGATTATGAAGTTTGTATGTCAGGTATGTGGTTATGTTTATGAAGGAGAACAGGCACCAGAGCAGTGCCCACAGTGTAAGGCTCCTGCTTCTAAGTTTACAGCACAGTCAGGTGAGAGAGAATGGGCAGCAGAGCATGTTGTAGGTGTTGCACAGGGCGTCAGCGAAGATATCCTTGAGGATTTAAGAGCAAATTTCAACGGTGAATGTACAGAGGTTGGTATGTATCTTGCAATGGCAAGAGTGGCACATAGAGAGGGCTATCCAGAGATTGGTTTATACTGGGAGAAGGCTGCTTACGAAGAGGCAGAGCATGCTGCCAAGTTTGCAGAGCTCTTAGGTGAGGTTGTAACAGATTCCACAAAGAAGAATCTTGAGATGAGAGTGGAAGCTGAGAACGGTGCTACAGCCGGTAAGTTCGATTTGGCTAAGCGCGCTAAGGCAGCCAATCTTGATGCAATCCATGATACCGTGCATGAGATGGCTCGTGACGAGGCAAGACATGGCAAGGCATTTGAAGGTCTGTTAAAGAGATATTTCGGATAATACAAAATACAGAAGAAATATGTATGGAAGATTTACAGGAGTGTGTCGGAGCAATCGGATACACTCCTGTTTTTACGATTCGGAGCTTTGGCTTTTTTATGGGATTTTTTTGTGCATTTTGTCATGAAACCTTATTAAAAATGGGGAATGGTTGTAAATACTAGAGAAAATGCTTCAAAAAGTTGCAAAACTTACTTTTTTGGGGTAGTATGAACATTGTAGTTAAGTAACTTGAGAATTTTTACATACATATTTATTGAAAAAATGGAGGAAATGTAGAATGGCAACAACAAAGAAGACAGCTGACCAGGTTAAGGCAGCTATGGCAAAAGTAGAGGCAGCTAAGGCGGCAGAGGCAGCTAAGGCAGACGCAAAGGCAGAGGAGAAGAAGGCTCCCGCAGCAAAGAAGACAACCGCAACAAAGGCAGCTACAGAGAAGAAGACAACTACAGTAAAGAAGACTACAACAAAGGCAGCAGCAGAGAAGAAAACGACCACTGCTAAGGCAACCACAGCAAAGACAGCAGCAGAGGAGAAGAAGGCTCCTGCAGCAAAGAAGACAACAACCGCAGCAAAGAAGGCACCGGCTAAGAAAGCTCCGGCAAAGAAGGCAGCTGTAAAGACTACCCAGACTGTATATATCCAGTGCTCTGGTTATGAGGTGACAACAGCAGATATCACAGAAAAGGTTGTAGCTGCAGTTGGCAAGAAGTCTGTAAAAGAGATTAATATTTATGTAAAGCCAGAGGAAGGTATGATTTATTATACAGCTGACGGTGAGCAGGGAAGCGTAGCATTATAAGAAGATTCTCTCATATTGAGACGGAATAAACGGGAAGCATCGAATTGTGAGAAAACGATTCGGTGCTTTTTTGCCTTTGACATATACTTGACAAGAAGCCGGGAAAAGGGTAAGTTTAATTGTGTCAGGACAGTTGCCCGGTAAAACAGAAAGAGGAAGGTAGATACATAGATGAAATTAGGATTTATAGGCTGTGGGAATATGGCTACAGCAATTATAAAAGGGATTCTTGCTAATGGAATTGCAGGAAAGGACGATATAATCGGAGCGGATTTGTCAGAGGCGGTACGCAATAAGATAAATGGAGATTTGGGTATCCAGGTTACCACAGACAATAAGGAGGCGGCAGCAAAGGCAGAGGTTCTTTTTCTGTCAGTGAAGCCTCAGTTTTATGAGACAGTGATTGGCGAAATAAAGGATGTTGTGACAGATACACAGCTGATTATAACCATTGCACCGGGAAAGACCCTGGACTGGCTGGATAAGCAGTTTGGTAAACCGTTAAAAATTGTGCGTACCATGCCGAATACGCCGGCTCTTGTCGGGGAGGGTATTACGGCAGCATGTTATAATGGCAATGTGTCCAGGGCGGATTTGGATAAGGCAGTAACCATACTTACAAGCTTTGGAAAATGCGAAGTGGTGCCGGAGCATTTGATGGATGTAGTGACTTCTGTCAGCGGCAGTTCTCCGGCGTATGTATTTATGTTTATAGAGGCCATGGCGGATGCAGCGGTGGCGGATGGTATGCCGAGAGCCCAGGCATATGAATTTGCGGCACAGGCAGTGCTTGGAAGTGCAAAGATGGTGTTAGAGACAGGAAAGCATCCGGGAGAATTAAAGGATATGGTATGTTCACCGGGAGGAACAACAATTGAAGCAGTCCGTGTTTTGGAAGAAAAAGGAATGCGCAGTGCTGTATTTGAGGCGATGAAGGCATGTACCCGTAAAGCAAGGGGCTTGTAAAAGGTTCCATAAATTTTTAATAAGTGATTGCGAAACTCAGTTTTTGAAACCGCACGTTGTGTAAAATAAGGAGTTTCGCAAATGCCTAATAATTTTTTAAAAATATGAGGAGGGAAAATTTATGCAGTATGAAATTGTAGGAAAGACAGTGCCGGCGGTAGAGGTTACCCTGGACAGAGGAGAATCCATGTATACCCAGAGTGGTGGAATGGTTTGGCAGACAGAGGGAATTCAGATGGCAACCAACACAAAGGGCGGTCTTATGAAGGGAATTGGAAGAATGTTTGCCGGAGAGTCATTATTTATGGCGACCTATTCCTCTACGGCAGACGGAGCTAAAATTGCATTTGGCTCCACGGTTCCGGGAGATGTGATTCCGGTTAATTTAACGGGAACACCTGGCATTATCGCACAGAAGAAGGCATTTCTCTGTGCACAGGAGGGAGTGGAGGTGTCCATTGCACTTACCAAGAAATTTTCAGCCGGTTTATTCGGAGGAGAGGGTTTCATTTTAGAGGATATCCATGGTAATGGATATGCCTTTTTGGAGGTGGACGGTGACCAGGTAGTGAGAGAGCTGGCACCGGGTGAAGTGATTAAGGTGGATACCGGTAATGTGGTTGCCTTTGACAAGACGGTTAAGTATGAGATTGAGACAGTAAAGGGACTTGGTAACATTTTCTTTGGAGGGGAAGGTTTGTTCCTGACAAAGCTTACAGGTCCGGGGCGTGTGGTATTACAGACCCAGAATTTCAATGATTTTGCAGGACGCATTATTTCCATGATGCCAAGCAGAGGATAAGCTGTTTTATTACAGATATGGAAGGAAAGAATGAGAGCTGATTTTACGAAAAAGGTAAAGCAGCTCTTATTTTGTTGCCATACATATGAGAAAAGGGTCCAGTGGACCATTTTTGAGTTGCCAGGCATATGAAAAAAGTCCGGTGAACCATTTTTGAGTTGTATGGAAAGTTCTATAAATTTCTGATATTTT
>UQXF01000046.1 GCA_900544905.1 uncultured Clostridium sp. | reverse complement strand
GAGATGACGTCGAGTCTCGTGGGCTCGGAGATGTGTATAAGAGACAGGATTTATTAATTATCTACATTCGCAATTCTCGCGATATTTACGCGCTTACGGAATGGCTGCAAAATGCACTTTTGAAAAAAGTTAACCGCGGCTTAACTCCTTCCGTTGAATATCTTGCAAACTGTTCTACTATGAAAAAGATCGTTCGGATGGCTGCTAAAATGCTTTCCGATCAGGATCATAAAACCGCAACCAAGCAAGAAAAAGAACAAGCAGCAAGAGAACACGCGGCCTATATTATCGGATGCGTGGAATATCTTTCTAAATTCTAATAATAACTATTTTTCCGGGGCTGTCATGGCTCCGGGTTACTATTTACTTTCATTATTCACCTTTAAAGCTTTGTATTATGACAACTACAAATAGACTTTCTTACACAGCATCAAAAAGATATGTTCAAGGCGGTACAACCTTTGAAATCAATGTTAAAATATTACTGGCTGATGATTGCAAAAATAATATATGCGATTGGAGTATAACGGCTGACATTTACGAACAACGCAAAAACGGGCGTTTCGTTTGGTGTGCTGGTGGTTGCTGCCATGAAGAAATTCTAAAGCATTTCCCACAGTTTAAAATGTTCGTTGATCTTCATTTGTCTAATCATTACGGCGCGCCAATGTACCCAGTTGAAAACGGGTTTTATCATATTACGAACAGCAGCAAAGAAACTGCAATTAACTACTTGCGTATTACGGAAATGGAATATAATTTACTTTATCAAGCAGAAGACAAACAATACTTTAAATACCTCCTTTATGTACTTGGTATCGTTGAACGCTGGAAAAGAGAATCTAACGAAGCTTTAAAAAAGCTGGAAGAGTTGACCGGGCAAACATGGGAAAACCCATATAAACCGGAAAACGAACGTTTTACTTTGAAATTGACGGATGAAGAACGTACAACTATAACTAACAGAATAAACGAAGGTTATTATCGCCCTGAAGCTGTACAAGCGCGGAAAGACGAAGAAAAGCGCAAAGCATACGAGAAAAACGCGCTGAAATAATTAACGATTGCAAAAAGAAACAACAAAAGGCCGAAAATGAAAAGCGGGTTATGTTGGCGGTTCTTGATGCCGGGTTATCATTACGTAATGTAATATATTACGATCATAGTAACGAGCTTGTTTTTAATTGGAAAGACTACGAAACAAAAGTAACGGAGAACGATTTTAATAAATTTGTTTCCAGTGTTAACCGTTCTTTGTTGCCTGCTGGCATAACTTTTAAAATGAAATAAAAATGTTTTGTTTAATGCTGCTTTTATTCGGTGCCGTGGTGTTTATCTCCGGCACCGATCCCAAAAAATTAAAAGACTTTATAAATAAAGACGATCAATCAGACAGATTTTAAATTTATGGAGAAAAAGATATTATATCATATTGGGTTATACGGATTTAGAAAGCTTATAGTTTATGTAATAAAGGATAACGGGGATCGTACGTCTGTCGTTAGTCTTAATGGAAACGGTTCATTCCCTTTTCACGTTTGGAACTGTAATTTACATAACATAAACGAATAATACAAATAATTCCACCGCGCCGGGCGGTTTCCCGGCATTCCTTTAAACTTTGATATTATGACTACCTATATAATAGAATCCCCAAACGGAGAAACGCACAAATTAGAAGTATTCCGCACCGCAACCTGGTTTAGTGTTTATGTTGATGGCTCAAATATATGTGAGAGCATAACGGAGGAAGATTTTTTGCAAGAGCTTGAAAACCCTACTTTCTAACATGGTGGGCGTAATTATTTGGCTAATAGTAGTTTTATTAATCTGCTTTAGCGTGTTTGGCGGTCTTTGGCTGCTTCCTATTTACTTGCTTTTTTGCCTTGCTTTAGGCTTTTACTTTGGTGTAAAATATCTAACTATTTAATGTTATGAATGAAAAAGAATTTAACGGCCTCATTTTGGCCGAATTGGTTAAAATAGCAAACGACGTTTTTACAAATGAAATAGAAATAGCTCCCGGCACCGATACCGCCGCGGAGCTTGCAAAGCTGAAAGATGCCAACGGTAACGAGATAAATATAAAATATCTTTGCGTTGACGCCCAACTAAATATAACGGATTTTAGGACTGTACAAATAAACAGCTTTAAATGTTCCTTTCCAGTGGATCAGGTTTTTAATCTTGTTTGGCAATTTGAAAAGCTGATAGGCACCAAACAAGCCAATAAAACAAGGTTTACCAAAATAGAAGAGCGCGAAAATATTGTTTGCTCCTTTGATATATGGATTACAAAAGAGCATCTAAATATCACTAAATTAGTAACAAAAGATTCTCTAAGACCAGCATTTAATTATATTTATCTTGATCCTTACAAATCGGCTTTAGTCGCTTCTGATGGACGTACATTAAAAGAATACCCCGTAATTATTGAAACATCCGGGCTTTTGCCTGACAGCCTGAAATTATTTATCAATCCCAAGCATTTAAAAGAAATGGTTGGCCGGTGTTCTGTTTGTGTTTGTAATCAGGAAGGCGGCAATATTACAGAAATAACCAACGATAAGAAACAAACCTTTGTTTGTGATTTTGCCGGATATTTCCCTAATTACCGGCTTGTGTACCCCAATCTTTCAAAAGACGGATTTATAAAGATTCAGAAAAGCGAATTAAAAGCGGTTGCCAGTTTTGTAAAAGAAATAGCCAAACGAAACAAAAAAAGCGGTTTTTCATTTCGCACTATTGCCGGAGAGAATAAAGTTTATTTATCTTATAATGATGCAGACAGTAACGGACACAAAGAACTTTGTGTAACATTGGAAAAAGCCGCTTTAATTGATATAAAGTTAGGTTTCTTTGCATTAAACGTTATCCCATTGCTTCCCGGCTGGACTGGTGGCGTGTGGCTGGTGGCACCTGATCGGGCGGTGGTCTTTGATGATAAGATGGCGCGTATAGGTGTGGTTATGCCTGCGTTTATAAATGATTCTATTTGCCCGAACCTAAAATGTAATATAAAGGCTTTGGATCGCGCCAAAGCTCCGATCATCACGGAAAAAGAACCGGTAAGAGAGCCGGAAAAACATTTACCGGCCTTATATGTGGATGCACAAACGAAAACACCGGCGTTTGTCTTTGCTTTGGTAGCTCTGATAGATTTTATTTCCCGTTGGTTTTATCAGGATCAAATAAACAAAGCATTACAGAGGCTAACAATGTTAACCGAACTATCCGACATTTCTTTGCCTGAACTATTGACCGAACCAGTAAGCGAAGAAACAAACGCAAATGTACCCGAACCAATAACAGAGGATGAACCAGTACGCGCATACACACCCGAACTATTGTATATTGATCGGCCTTTGGTTTTCCCAGTGCCTATCTTCATACATAAACATGAACGAATTATCAGCCGAACCGTTGTGCCCGAACTATTGAATCACCAATGTATAGCGTTACTATTTGTTTCCATGATGTTGCCCGAACTATTACGGCGATATGTTTGGGGAACAATCCGACCAAAGGCAAATGCAGATGAACTATTTTGGGGAGATTTCAGACGTTTTCACACCAAAGGTAATCATCGAATCAGAGACGGAACAAAAGAGGCAAACAAACCTAAATTACAGCCATTTCAAACGAATTATTACATATATCAATGAATCATTATGGAAGAGAATAAACAAGCCAAAAGAAGTTATCGCCGAAACAAACCGGCTACGAAAAGTAAGGTCTATGCTATTAGACTGGATATTGATTTGGTTGATTTTGTCAGAGAGCAACCGAACATGAGTAAATTTATTAATGAACTGATCCGAAAGGAGAAGGAAAATACCCTAAAGTATGAATGAAAAATCAAAAGCTTTTGAACTGATAGAATTTGTTTGGAACAATGAAAAGACTGATTCTTATTTACGAGTCAACATAGCCATGTATGAAGCAGTTAAGTTGGCTATAATATCTCAAATGAAATTCAATAAAGAGGATTTTCAGAATATATTTTCAAAATTCAGCGGTGGTTACTGGTTTGGAGTCAACGCCAACGGTAAGGGCTATGGTGAAAATTTCTATCGGGAAGCTGTTACTTCGGGAAATATTTCAGCCTGCCAAAGCTATGAAGCATTCTGCAATATTAAACTCTTCATAGACTCCAAAGGCAGAAGGTTATACAAAGGGGCAATGTACCGGGATAATGAAAAACGTTATAGGGTGACAGGATTTGATTTCAGCACTAAAAAAGTTTATTTAGTAGGTTATGCCATAAGTGATTGGGAAGAAAAAGGCAAAAAGACTCTTTTCAACTTTACCAACAACGAATGGAACGAATTTAGAAAACAAATAAAGCAATTTTAGCATAATTATGAATCAAAAAGCAAAAGATTATATCAGACGTAACACTTTGGATTTGGAAAGTGACAACCGGATGGATTCTACCGGCTATGTGCAATATGCCATATCAGAAGCAAAAGCCTATGCAGCAATAGCGATAGCCGAAGAAGGAATGAGACAAAAAGCCATTGAAGCATTCAAATTTGCCGTTGATGGTTATTTTATAATTGGCGGTACCGATTATTCAGCCAGTAGATTAAATGAATTTATTAAAAAACTTGACTCTTAATATTTATGAGAATAATAAAATTCAGAGGCAAAAGCCTTAATACAAAGATGTGGGTATTAATTGGGAAGATATTTATGATGGTTGGAATAAAGAAATGAAATAAAAATGAAAGACTTACGCATTGCATTCTTGGCAAAATACCCAAAATATGAAATTATACTCAACATGTATAGTCGGGCAAATGATTGCCCGGCAACATGGGAGAATCTTTCAAAAATCCGATTGCAGACTTTTGTTGATTATATGGAAGAACGGCTGGCACCAAACTCTGTTCGCCAATATGCCGCCAAATTAAAAGCTGTATTGAACTTGTATAATGAAGAGGTTGAGCTACCTAAAGACTATAATAAAATCCTTTCAGTAAAAAATGTGAGAAGCACTAATGTTTGGCTTACTGATGAAGAACTTGAACGAATTATCACCTATGTTCCCAAGAATGCCAACGAACAATTGGTGCGCACACAATTTTTAATAGGAGCCTTTACCGGTTGCCGTCATAGTGACTATACACGGTTGAATAACCGTAATATAGTGGGTGGAATGATCTCTTATGTCAGCCTAAAAACTAAAACTCATGCCACAGTGCCATTGAAGCCAATCGTGAAAGAGCTACTAACAAATTTGCCTAAAGAAGAAGTTAGTGATCCGACATTCAACAATAATATCCGTAATATTTGCCGGAAAGCCGGAATCACAGAGGCGGTTAAAGTATTCAAGGCTGGAAAGGAAGTGGAAGGTGAAAAATGGGAATTTGTTTCAAGCCACACGGCACGCCGGAGTTTTGCAACCAATTTGTATTTACGCGGTGCCGATTTATACTCAATAAGCCAAATGATGGGACATGCAAGCGTGGAAATGACTCAAAATTATCTTTGCTGTGGTCTCCGTGAACAATCGGCGCAAGTTATGGAGTATTTTAAATGAAACAAGCCACGCTAAATATCGGTAGAACTATTTTAGCGTGGCTCTCTTATACTATGACAAAATCCGTTCCAGCATCTCAAAGTCTTTTTCCACTTCGGCATTCAGAACTTTAGCATATTGTTGTGTGGTGCGTACATTTGTATGACCGAGCATTTTACTCACATTTTCCATTTTAACCCCATTGTTCAGGCACATTGTCGCAAATGTGTGCCGACTCATGTGGACGGTCAAATTTCTATCAAGCTCTGCATAATCAGCAACTATTTTAAGCCGCAAATTGTATTGTTGATTACTGATAATCGGAAGCACATAATCATATTTTCTCAATATTTCCATTGCAGGAGGCAGTAATACGATAAAATAGTTTTCTTCTGTCTTTAAACGAATATCCAATATAACATACTTATTGCCGCGTTTTTGTACGTCACGTTTGAAATTGAATTTAGCAAGATCAGCATAGGATATTCCAGTATATGCCTGAAAAATAAAAAGGTCACGGACTCTACAGATCGTTTCCGAGTCTATTTGAGCATCTTTCACTTTCTTCAATTCTTCGGCAGTCAAATATTTCCTGATGGCATGTTTGCCACGGGAAAAACGCTCACCCTTATACGGATCATTTTTTAGCAAATCAAACTTTATGGCCTCGTGGATATAACGTTTGTTACGTTTATGATAGTTATATATTGTCGGCTGTGAATAGCCCTTAGCATGTAACCAATCATCATACAATGTGATATTGGCTTTTGTGAGATCAGAAAAATATATTATTCTGTCAAATTCACGTAATGAGGCCGCAAATGTCCGATGGGAAGCTTTGGTACTTTCCGTTATATCTCCACGTTCTTCAATCCTTCTTTCTACAAAGTCAACAAAACTTTCTGATTTATTGGTATATCTCAAAAATCTATCCAGCTTATCAAAATCAAAAACTTCCTTTTTGCTGATAAGTTCATTAATCCAATTTTGGATAACCCGGAGTTGTTCGTCAAGACACTGGTTCAATTGAATCATTTCAACCGAATTGATTATCTTCTTTCGATCATTCCATTGGTCGGAATAGACTTTAACGCCGGTTCCGATCCATTTTCTCTTACCTTCGCTCAAAACTTCAATTTGAACGAGTCCCTTGTGTGTCTTTGTCGCAACCTTTTTACGATCAAAGACGAATCTCATTGTCGGATATTTCATATTCTTTTGAGTTTTGGTATCTACTGATTATCGCTACAATAAAAAAAATGGTATCAAAGGCGGTATCATTATAGGTGAAAATATCGGTAAAAATCGGGAAATACTGGTAAGTTTCCGGTAAATATGCACCCAATTTTTGTATGTTTTTCATCTACTTCCAGCACTTTAATTGCCTGATACACAACAAAAAAGGGAGTAACCAATGTTACTCCCTTTCGCGGTGCGTACGGAACTAACACATTTTACTATCATATTGATAATCAATAAAATACTTGTTAAAAATATATTAATGGTATCATATTTATATCATCTCCGCTTATTTTCTTCTATAATTTTATGCAAAGCTTCTATTTGCATCATTGCACCCTCATAAGCCGCTTTATAATTGACATTCGCATCAATATCCGTCTCAATCATATTCCCTTTGCCAGTACAAAGCCACTTCACATTCAATTCCGGGAACTTATCCACAATACGAGCTATTATATCAGTTCCAATAGCCCCCTTCCCGTTCCTTATGGAATTATAAATGTATCTATTTGATAATTCACAATAAGCCTCAAACGAGTTCTCACCTTTGACAACTCCCTTATCACGTGCATACCTTGCAAATTTTCGTAATCTGTCAATAGCCCTTTCTTCCATATCAAATAATCTTTTGACTTATTATGCGTAATGCTTGCCACATCCCCCTTATTTCTCTTCTCTCGACATCTAACTGGCCATGCTTGGGGTTATCAGCCTTTAAAGTCAGCACATTATCCAAGAAAAGACTGTTTTTTAATATCCGTTTGACTGAAAGTGTTTTCCCATATACAATACTCACAACTCCTGACGCGCTTTCCCACAAACCTTCTTCTATTTTGCGAGCAAGAATTTTAGCTCCATCCGGTATAGTTGGCTCCATGCTGTCGCCACGTACTTGAAAGACCATATAAGAATCATCAAGCACTTCACCTTCTTCCGGCATGACACCATAAGAATCAATTTCATAAGCTGTATTATATAAGCTTTCGACAAATGAAGCCGCGGCATCCATTGGAACATATTTTACTTTTACAAGAATATCTTGAAGATAAGGAGCTACTTTACTAATCGTAGAGTCTGATTGCATTCTCGCATTTTTCAGAGCATCCCTAATATCCTTCTCCGAAGGTTCTATTTGTCCTGATGGAGTCTTTGCAAACAAACCTTCTCCAGTATATAACCATGCTCTGCTCACATCGTATTTCTCACAAAAAGCATCAATTGTTTTTTTACTTGGCAGCTGAATCCCTTTTTTTATACTGGTAAGGGTTGATTCACTGGATATAATATTGTCTTTCTTCAATTTATACCCACTCAAACCACAATATGAAATTGCTTGCAAAAACCTTTTTGAGAGGTCACTCAATTTTTTATCGTCACTTTCTTGCATACTTCATAAATAAGTAGTATATTTGCATTCGTAATAGTAGCAGTATTACCACATAAATTGATTAAACATCCTATTTGGAGTTTATATATAGAAATCCGTAAATAGCTGCTACCTATTTGCGGATTTTCTTTTTCTCCACATTGTGTAATTGGCGGTAGGCCGCATAGCGGAGAGACAGAGGGTTACACTCTTACAACTCAATACTGCGAAAGGCGTGCGATATTGAGAGGCAAACGAAACCGGGATGCCTGCACAGCTACAAGTAAGCGAAAAATCCGGGAAGTCGGGTAACTTGTTAATGCCCGGCCAGCTAAGAACGGCGTACTTATACGAACGAGACATTTCTTATGCTGCATATAGCAAAAACGGGAAACCGTCTAAGGGCTAACTATGCAGCAATCCAGCACCTTACCGAATGAGATCGTCTTTTACTTCTTCAATTATTACAATAATAATAGAACGACATTACTTTTTTTTCAGAAAGCTTTCTTTTTACGCAAGCCCTACCTGCATAACATCTTATAAACCAGCAATTTATATTAAAATATGTTTTATAACATATAGAATACTACAAATTTTATGAAGCATTTTATTGTACTTCTGAAAATATGAAGTATATTTGCAACGTCAAACAAACAAAGAGTGTAAGTTTGAACAATAAGAAAGCCGGCGACTTCAAAAGCCACTTACTACATATCTCATTGGCAAATGTAGTTGTTAGCTTTCTTTTATGCAAATTTTTTGTGGAAAATTTAAGTATAAAATAGAAAATAATATGAAAGTAACAAAGAAAGATATTCTAAGCATTAAAGCTGGTTCTTCCAAAGTAATGCAGCTGGATTCTTACAAGGATTGCGTCAATGCAAGAAGCTACGCCTATCAATTAGCTTTTACTGATCCCCGTGAAGACGTTGAAAGATATTCAATATCCATCGACAAAGATAAAAATCAGATAACCATCGAAGCAATAAAGAAATGAACCGTTCAGAGGCCAAAATGATTGCAGAAGAACTGCACAAGTTTATTCGCAATGATGTGAGAAAGGCTGTAACTGAAATGGCGACTGCTGAAACCGAAGAGTATTTGAATGCCAAACAAGCTGCTGTATTTCTCGGATGGAAGTTGCAAACCTTATACAATCGAATACATGATATTCCTCACACCAAAAATGGCAAGAGTCTCATTTTTACCAAATCAGCTTTGAGAAAATTCATGGAAAGAAAATAATCCCGGACGGATTTGATCGTCTTTCCGGGAACTAACAAAACGTTCTTTGACATATTGTATAGTCTGAACAAATAAAGACTTTAAACAAGGTTTACTGCTTATCTAAAGGGCGAAATAGACCGACAAAGTAGCCAAAGCGGATTAGTGAAAAGAGTGTGAATACGGACTGCCAATAAGAGGATGCAGCACATGAATCACTAAGTTATCAAAAACAACTTATATTATGACAAAGTAAACGTAGGGCGTTTATAAATACATTCTTAACTGAATAGATACTTTAAATGATATATATACCCGTGCTTCGCAAGAAGCGGTCACCGCTAAAAAGCTACGGCCAACAATCCATCGGAACGCGGACGGGAACACATTTTAAATGCTAAAAGTATGAAAGGAATTACAGAAATGACCGAGCAAGAGATTCTTGCGTTAACGGAGGAAGATGTACAGAAATTGATTAAACTCCGCATGATGGAGGAAGGTATCAAAATTATGGATAAGCCGGAGGTTCCCGAATTGTTTGAGATTGAACCAGCCGATTTGAAAACGTTCACGATCCCATTTTTTGAAGGCTACGCTTTTACAGATATGGAAGAAGCGAATGCGGTAGCAGAAGCATTACGTAATGCGAAAACCCTTCGCAAAGTTGAATACGATTGGAACAAACTCGGAAGCGACTACAAATACCTCGTCAAGAAAGATAAATGCAATTACTCTATCAAGCCAGACTTTGAGGTTAACTGTAGCTTTGTGTATTCAAGTGAACTATACGAAAAGATTTCCAACTTTGCCGTACAGAACAAGGTTATGAAAGAACAAGCGGCGAAAGACCAAAAGGAATATGACGAGAAGATACAAGAAGCGTCCGGCATTATCTCGGAGATAAGCGGACGGGTTAAGGAGGTCAAAGTTAAGTATGAGCGATTGAATAGGCTTACTTACAAATTCGCCACAGACTATTATCCCCTTTCCGATCATAACGAGGATATGGCAATGAAATTTATGGCTAAAGCCTATTCTTTTACAGATGAAGAAAAAGAATACATATTACAGAATTACAAAGAATTACTATCCACAAGTGATGAATAAGTTTTTTAGTTAGTTATTGGCTCCTTGCTTGCGAAAGTAGGGAGTTTTTTGTAAAACTCTAAATCCATTATATGAGTAATATAGAAGATACAATTTACAATCTGCCAAATGACGAATATCACAAGGGAGAAAGATTTAAAGACTTCCTAAGTAGTACGCAGATTAAAGATTATATGGTGTCCCCAAAGTTTGCCCGATACAAGGCATTACACCCTGAAATGTTCGAGATCAGTATTGAAGCTTCTGAAAAAGGCTCGCTGTATCATGATGCAATGGAAAGCCTTGTTAATACTGGAACACTTGACAAATGGAGAAATAATCTTCTTGTATTTGAGCCACCTATAAATCCTAAAACTGGCTGTCCGTATGGACGAGACACTCAAAAATATCAGATTGCACTAATAGAGGCCAAAGAGTCAAATCCGGGTAAAACATTGACAAGCACAACCGATATGCAATTGGTTGAAACAATGGTTTATGAGCTTCTTAACAATTGTCGGGACACTTCCAAGCAGATCAGGCAGATATTAAAATGGGGGAAAGCCGAAGTCAGCCATTTCGTTGAATACGAAGGATGTAAGTTCAAATATCGCCCTGATGTGGAAACGGCCAAAAAGATTGTTGACTGGAAAACATTGGCGGTTGATGATCTTCATGAGGAAACAGTTAACCGGACTATTGCCAAATTTCATTACGGTATTTCGGCAGCCTTCTACCAGTTTTTTGAACATGAACGTACTGGAGTATGGAAGGAGTTCTATTGGGTTATGCAACAAAAGACAGCTCCCTATGACGCAGTATTTGTCAGTGCAGCAAACTGGGCTTTCCATTTGGAAGACGGAATTGTGAAAATGGGTGCAAGTGCATTGGCATTCAAGAAATTGTTAGACCAGCATGTTTACTGTACACAAAATAATGATTTTGACGGTGCACAGATATTTATTCAGCCGGGATTCAAAGGACGAAGAATAATGGTGCCTGACACACCTGCATTTGAAAAGAACAAGATGTTTAACTTTTATAATAATCAAGAACAATGAGCAAAACAGAGAATCAATCCCCCCAACAAGGGAACTTGGGAATGGAACAACACAATGTTCCTTCACCAACAAAAACAGAACCGGCCTCCCCAACACCTTCCACACCACAACCGCCCGTTCCTTCTGCCCCACCAGCCTTTCCGGTACAACTGAAAGGATTGGAAAGCTGTTTTATCTCCCCTAAAAAGGCATTTATAGCAGCTGGCGGCACTGAACAGCAATTTGCCCGTGAAGTCAATTTCGCTATGCAGGCAATGTTAAATAATCCTTATCTGATTGACTGTGCCCGGCAATATCCCGATCATCTTGTCGAAGCAATCAAAAACGTTTCTCTCACCGGTCTGACACTCAATCCTGAATTAAGATTGGGGTATCTTGTACCGTACAAAGGCAAAGTGAAGTTCCAAGCTTCATATATGGGGAAAGTTGATATTTTGATCCGCACCGGCGTTGTAAAAGATATTTATTCTGATTTGGTTTATGCTAATGACGAGTTCAGCATGACAAAAGGTACCGGTGGCACTATCATCCACAAACCCAATGTATTCGGAGAACGTGGTGATCTTCTTGGAGGCTACTATTTTGCAGTCTTGACTTCCGGTGTTGTAAAATTCGATGCAATGCCCAAAGCACGTATTGAAGAAATAAAAAGTCGTAGTGAGGCTGTCAAGAAAGGCAAGCAATCTCCGTGGGACACAGACTTTGAAGAAATGGCTCGAAAAACAATCGTGAACTGGGCTTTCAAATTCCTGCCCAAAACCGGCATTTCAGATTCCATGATTAAAGTTCTTGAAACAGAGAGCCAGTTGGATGATGAAATGTTTGAAGACTGGAAAAAGGCACAAGGTCAGAAACCGGACGATTTTGAGGAAGACGATACTCCATACGCAGAAGAAGTCAAGTAATGGATTCATGTAAAAAAATTAGTAACAGTATCACAGCGGCTAAAGAGCTAATTGAAAATGAAGCACGTTCTTTGGCCGCTTTACACAAGGCAAAACAGCTTGAAAAAAAGCTTCGTAAATCCGGTAAATTATTTCGTATTCCTACAATAAATGGAATTATAGAAACAACCTGCCCGGAAAAATATATCGAATACAATAACCAATTTAAAATCAAGTTAAAATGAAAACAGTAACAGTTGAAGTGCCCGAAGGACACATGGTAAAAATCGTGAAAGAAGAAAGTATGCAATCTACCCAAAAAGTTATGGGGGGGGGTAAATTTGAGTTTGAGGGTGAGACATTCATCCCCGGTGACGTAATTATCAATCCAAATCGCGGAGGAGGCATCATGATGATTCTCTCTGAAATTAGAGAAGAAAGACCACTTCCTTTTTTACCAGCAATAAAAGTGCCTTTCGGCCTTGTCGCCTATGTTCCTTCCAATGATGAAGGTGACAGAGTTTTTGTAAAACCCACACCCGAAGCAGGTATCGGAGGCATGAAGGGATTCCGTAAAGCTACGGAAGAGGAAAAGGCCAAAATGCTCGCTGCCATGAAGGAAGAAAAACATTACTCCTTCAATTTTGAGAAGTTACAGCTTGAATACATTCCGACTATCGGCGATGTTGTTATTGTATGGAGTGATAACAAAAAAGATGCGGTAGTCGGTGTTATGAATGAAATGGATAAAACAGTCAGGCCATACAAGATAAATGATGGTACTTGGTATGGGAACTGCGACAAGTTCGTTTCAGAAGAACAATATAAAAATTTGATTGATGGGAAAGAGTAAATCTAAATCGGGGGGGGCGAGAAATTACACTCCCCTTCTCACAGCTCGCCCAAAGGGAATGAGCTACCAAGAATATCGTGAACGCAGAGCCTATCAGAACGCATGGTTGAAAGAGCGACTGAAAGGCTTTATTTGTTATGTATCGTCTGAACTGGTTGTATATGACAAAATAACGGGATTACCCCGATTATTCAATCATCGTACAGATGATATACACAAAGCAAACATAAGGACTAACCCACAGCCATTTGTCGGTTCTGCCCGATATGGCTTAAAACCTTTATGATATGGATAAAGAACTATTTAAAGATAAGAATCCATTGCTTCGCAGACAAATGTTGGAAGACAATTGCGCAGCAGTTGAAAGAATTACCTATACTTCTCCTTTCAGCGAGGAAGAAATGGGTGAACGGAAAACGGAGTTGGCAAATATTGACCTTGACATGGCCGCACTGGAAGAAGAAAAGAAAGCTTTCATGCAAGCATACAAGGACAAACTGAAACCTAAAAAGGAACGTAAAAAAACGTTGCTTACCGATATAAAACGTGGTTATGAGGAAATTACGGATGAATGCTTTAAGTTTATGGATCGTAGCACCCGTACCACCGGATATTACAATGGTAATGGTGATTTGGTTAAAGAACGTCCGATGGAGGCACAAGAGATGCAAAAAACGGTCTTCGAGGACATTGAATCTACTGGTACGGAGGGATAAGCCATGAGAAAAGAAGAACTTATCAAGCAAGTAGCCGAATCAACCGGTATTGCTATTTGCGAAGTCCGAACAGTTATAGAAGCAGCATTGAAGGAAACCGTGGATGCAGTAGCTAATGGAAGAACTCTTTATATCAGAGGTTTTGGTACACTGTCACCCAAACACTATAAACGAAAAGTTGCTCGTAACATACACAAAAACGAGACTATTGTCATAGCGGAGCATTATACTCCACACTTCAAACCAGCCAAATCATTTAAAAACAGAACTAAAAATTTGTAGAACAACATGGAAAACGAAAAGATGCAAGTGAACTTTGCTCCGGGTATGACCGAAGCAACTCTTAGAGTTATTGAACTCCACGAAGAAAATGAGTTACCGGTACTGGAGCCTGATAAGGTAGAATTAGCCGGAACAATTGGAAGTGTTTATGAATTTCTCTTGAAAAGAATCTCTGAAAAAGAGCAGATCAATCAGAACGTTGCTATATTCTTGTTGATCGGGAAAAAATGACACTTAAACTTGTCACCAATGAAACTGACAGTAGGAATAAAGCTACTGTAAGAGGTGAGTTGAAATACTATCCCAAGTTTCTTGAATTTGGTATCAACACAAGCAAGACATGGGAGCCGGTGCAGCTTTCAAAGTTCTTCAAAATGAATCGTGCCTTCTTCAAGGATGCACAATACAACATGGAACTGGTAACAGTCTTGAAGAACTTCAAAGCCAGCATTGACTCAAAAGTGGAAAACTCCCGACAAGACAACGGTAGTCGCACTGACAATTACAGCCAAGTTGTCAATTCCAATCTTCCGGCCTCATTCAATCTTATTGTTCCGATTTTCAAAGGTCGCCCTGCAGAAGAGATTGAAGTGGAAATCATTGCAGATGTGGACGGGCGTAATATTCGATTGTCCCTTTGCTCCCCTGGTGCAGAAGTGATAGTGGAAGAAGAACGCAACAAGGCCATTGACGAGCAATTATTGTTGATCCGTAAATTGGCACCGGATATTGCCATTATCGAACAATAACAATGAAGACTGTAAAGAAATACTGGAAGCCGGTACTTGTCGTATCGGCTTTCTTCATTGGCAACCGCGTATTCAATCACATAAATGCGTGGTTGGGAATTTCAATAATCATGCTGACAGTAGCATTTATAGTTTATAATATCATTAAAAAAGTAGAAAATGAAAAGAAAGATTGACTTTTTGATTGTGGCATTATTTGCCGTTGTTTTGTTCACTTCATGCGAAAGAGTTGCTCCCAATTATGCCGGTGTCCTTATGGAAAACTACGGCAAACAAGGGAAAGAGGATTTTAAAATTGTTTCCGGTAAGGTATCTACATGGGAATTAGGCACAGAGCTTTTTCAAGTTCCGCTATTCGATCAGCGTGGAGAATTTGCCGAAGCTGTCACACTGAAAGCAGCCGATAATACAGAGTTCAAGGCACGTCCCACATATAGCTATAAAGTTATCAAGAACCGTGCCATTGATGTTGTCTTTGACAACAAGCATATTGGCCGTGGAAGTGATTTCATGTCTTCGTTAGAAGATAACATTTTGGAGCCACGTATATATGATTTGATAAAAGAGGAAAGCCGGAAGCATAAAACTGATAGCCTGATGGCTGATGGAGGCTCATTAGTGTTTGAGAAACGATTGGAACAAATAGTTGACAAAGAGTTTGAAAAAAGAGGTCTGCAATTACTCACATTCTCTGCCCAGTTGGAGTTCTCCGATAAAGTTCGCGAAAAAATTGATAGTAGAAATGAAGTGAATACCAATATCTCCGTGTTGGATCAACAAATTGAGGAACAGAAGAAGCGCAATGAACTGGAACAGTTAAAAACCGAGCAGGCTCTAATTCAGTCAAGAGGTCTGACAAAAGAAATATTATATAAACAGTTCATTGACAAATGGGATGGAACAAGCCCTTTGTATGGTATTGCTCCTGAATTTCTAAAAATAACAAAATAATAATTATTAACCCGATTAATAATCAGCTTCTCCCGGTGTGGCTTGACCGCCTATCCGGGAACTATCATGCCTCACCTTTTTTCTTCTCTTTGCAAGTCGAGCCGAGTACGCTGCATACGCTCCACGGCGGTAGATACTACAAAGAGTCTTTTTGTTCATATAAGAATGCCTCTATTGTGGAGGCAAACGAATAAGTGGCGGAATTGGAAGACGCTTAGTTTCTGTGGTAAAAATGCACGAATAGCATCACGAGTCAGGTAATCATGCTATTAACACTTGACATACGTACAAACGGAAGCAGAAACGAAAATCCTGATTGCAACAGTTCCCGGTTCGAGTCCGGGCTTATTCTCATAAATCAATCATTATGAAAGTTGAAATCCCCGACTATTTTCTAAAATCCTTTATCCGACATTTTGAAAGGATAACCGAGAATTGTAAAGCTTCACCTTCTGACATCAAGACCAGTGAAGCACTAAGGCTTGGAAAGAAAGATATAGTTAAGCTCAAAAGATTTGTAAACAAAAAGTATAATTTATGAAACGAAGGATCATAGGTATAGATGTTGGCAAAAACGGTGGAATTGTAGTGTACGACACCGAGAATAACAGATTATTGGAGTGTATCAAAATGCCACCAACTCCCAAAGACTTATTAGATTTTCTCTCTATATACAAAGAAAATAGCGTTTGTTATTTGGAACGAGTGAATGGCATGACCGGACAAAGTGCTTCTGCCTCTTTTGTTTTTGGAGAAGGTTACGGACAGCTGACTATGGGATTGATAGCTTGTGGGATTCCGACAGTAACAGTATCTCCACAAATTTGGCAAAAAGCTTTCGGATTACGGAATACAGACAAATTGAGTAAGACAGAATGGAAAAACACCTTAAAGAAGAAAGCTCAACAGCTGTTCCCGTATGCAAAAGTTACATTGGCAACTTCGGATGCCTTACTAATATGTGAATATGGTAGAATTAAAGAAAAGGAATAATGGAAAATTTTAAAAAATGCAGTAAATGTGGCCGGGAACTTCCGGCCAGCGAGTTTTGGAAAAATGCTTCAACCGAAGATGGATTGCAGACATATTGCAAAGAGTGCGGTAATGTTTATGCCAAAAACCGTAAGAAAACTCCGGGGGGGGGGGAATTGAAGAAAATATATTCCAATCCTGAATTGGCAAGATTTTCTCCACGGGAACTTATCGCAGAATTGAAAGCGCGTGGATATACCGGAGAATTAAAATTTACCCAAACAATATCATTATAATGGAAAAGTTACGTCTATTGGTTACAACCAAATGTCCGAACAAATGTCCTATGTGTTGCAACAACTCATGGGATTTTTCAAAATTACCAGTTGTTGAGCATTTTAATTACAAAGAGATCATGATAACTGGTGGAGAGCCACTTTTGTTTCCTGAAAAACTGTCAAATTTGGCCGAAAGTATCAGAACCGTTCAGAAATTGGCCTATGGCAATAAAGGAAAATTATTTCTATATACGGCACTGGCTGATATGCTTCCCAATTATATCAGATATTTCGATGGAGTTGTTTACACTCCACATTCTGCTAATGATGTTCATAGTTTATTGAAGGCCAATAATTTTTTGTTGGACTACAAAGATGAACTTATGGAAAGTAAATCTCTTCGACTCAATCTTTTTCCTGATATTAAAAAGCATATTCCTGACAACACAAACCTTTCGTTATGGCAAGTAAAAGATATGCAATGGATCAAAGATTGCCCGGTTCCGGCTGATGAAGAATTCAAAAGAGTAGCTGAATTATGGGAGGTGGAATGATGAAAGATGTAATTACCCCCCCCCAACATCTCTATCCGTATCGCTGGTTTTTAGAAGATACTGTTTTTACTAAAGATAAAGGAAAGGTCTTTTCTTGTTTTGCGTGTGGCGGTGGCTCTACTATGGGTTACAAAATAGCCGGTTACGATGTTATTGGCTGTAATGAGATTGATCCACGAATGATGAAATGCTATGAAACAAACCATCATCCCCAGTATAGTTATTTGGAAGATATTCGTGATTTAGTGAGAAGGAATAATCTTCCCGAAGAATTGTACAATTTAGATATATTGGACGGATCACCACCTTGCAGTACATTTAGCATGTCGGGATTACGTGAAGATGCGTGGGGTAAAGAAAAGAAATTCAAGGAAGGTCAAAAGACACAAGTTTTAGACACGCTCTTTTTTGATTTTATTGCACTTGCCAAACGCTTAAAACCTAAAGTCGTTATTGCTGAAAATGTGAAAGGGCTTCTTTTAGGGAATGCGATTGATTATGTCAGACGTATATACAAAGACTTTGAGGAAGCTGGTTATTATTGTCAGCATTTTCTTCTTGATGCTTCTAAAATGGGAGTACCTCAAAAAAGAGAACGTGTATTCTTTATATGTATCAGGCATGATCTGGGAGTCCATTTTCTAAAAGTGTCAGACCTCTTCAATGTTGAGCCATACATCAACATGGAATTTAATGAACCGGAAATATATTATGGGGAATATGCGGATTACAAGGGAAAAGCTATTGGATTAAAAATGAAGAAGTTATTTGAGCAGAGAGTGGCAGGAGATATTGCTTTGGCAGAGGCTTATAAAAAACAAACTGGGAAACGAGGCTTTTTTAATCAACAATATCTATATGAGAACAAAGTAAGCTACACCCTAACAACTCATGCTGAGTCAATTATTCCTTTTAAGCAGCCTATATATTTATCACGGTCAGAAGTATGTAATATATCCACATTTCCACAAGATTACCTTTTCCTCAACCAATCCCCACATTATATCTGTGGAATGAGTGTACCACCCGTTATGATGGCGCAAGTAGCCTCACGAGTATGGAAATATTGGTTATCTAAATTATAAATCAAATGAAATCAGAAGAATTAGCAGCTCAATGGTGTCGGGATCATCCTGATGCAACATTGGAACAAGCATTCATGGCTGGATTAGGCCATAAGATGAATATGAATAAGGATTCTCTTTCTGAAAGGAAAGACAAATTCAGAAGTGAAGTTCTCATGTATAAAGGGAAATATCCTGATGATATGTTGAAGGACTTTTTCGAGTATTGGACTGAATGCGGAGGACGGAAAATGCGCTTTGAGAAGGAACGTACATTTGAAGTTTCCAAACGTTTAGTCAGATGGTCTAATAATGATTTTAACAAGTATGGGAAACAACTTAATTCAAGTCAACAGCAATCTCCCGGCAACCGAAAAGAAAGCGTTGAAAGACTTGCTGACCTTGCAAGCGGAGTATTACAAGGGATTGCACGTAAGTTCGATTAAAGAAGCAGTTCTCAATACTCCTAATCTACCACTCTCCGTTATAAAAAGAGAAATCACATTGGCTGGTGCAAGAGCTATACTGGTAATTGCGATTAACGAGCTTGTGTCTTTTTTCAATGTTGGAAAAACGATGAATGATGTTCAAGTGGCACTTACCGCTGATCTAATAATAGACAGATTCTATTATCTCAAATTGGAGGAAATCAAATTGTGTTTCCGTAATGCTATGGCTTCCGGTAAGATTTACGATAGACTGGACGGTAATATCATTCTCGGCTGGTTAAATGAATACGATGCACAGCGTGATGAAATTGTTTCTTCTCTTTCAATTAATGAAGCCCATGAACAAAATAACGACAACACTGGAATGTTCTATGGAGAATATATCAAACATCTAACTGAAAGATCGGAAAATGGAGATGAAGAGGCCAAAGAACTACTGGAATCCCATCAATCATTCATGCAAAGAATGAAATCAAATGATAAAGAAGCCGCTTTCAAAAAATGGAAAGAAGAATATTATGGAAGAACTAAGAAACAAACTACTTGACTGGGCAAAACAATTTGAAACACCTGATTTTATAAAAGATGATCCTATATTTTTCCCACATAAGTACAGTGATAAAAAGGACATAGAAATCAGTGCCTTTCTTACTTCATGGATAGCTTTCGGGAATCGCAAACTGATAATGCAGCAAGCGGAAATTTTGGATAATCTAATGGGTAATTCTCCTTACGCCTTCATTAATACCTTCTACCGTATGTTCACCTACCATGACTTTTTCTGCATTTGCCAGCGGTTGTACAACATATATCAGGAATGGGATGATTTGGAAGTCTTTTATGAGGGTTACAATAATGTTATCCGTGAAATACAAACAGATTTTGGTGGCGTAAAAGGTATTCCAAAATTGGAGCGTGATTCTCCATGCAAGCGTATTTGTCTGTTTCTACGGTGGGTATTACGAAAATCGCCGGTGGATTTAGGTATTTGGACTATTATTCATCCAACAGAATTATACATACCATTGGATGCGCATGTTGCAAAGATGGCACACCGGCTTGGGATAACAACACGCAAAACAGAAGACTGGAAAATGGTTCAACAAGTAACCAATTACATGAAAACAATTTTCCCGGATGATCCGTGCCGGGGAGATTTTGCATTATTCGGATATAGTATTAACAATAAATAATTTACATTATGTCAGAACTTAAAATCACACAAGAAAAGGTTACAGCCGCTTTTAGTGAAGCAAACGACTGTCCTAAAGCAATTAGTATTCTAACAGCTTTATTCGGAAAGCAGAAGCCGGATTATACGGACTATCACAATATCAAAACTTACGAAGATGCTTGTGAAGCAGTAGGTGTAAAACCCATTGTTCGCCTACTTGTTGAAGATGAAGACGGACACAAAGAAGAAGTAGCTGATATTACACACCTCGCCTACATCAAACTATGCACTATTGCCCGTGCGTTAAACAACGATCCTGATTTTCCACGATTTACTAAAGATGAATACCGTTATACGCCGTGGTTTTATCTTTATAATCAGAAAGAAATTGATGAAATGGACGAAGAGGATCGTAATCGGCTGGTTCTTTGGGGCGGTGCTGCGTCTGACGGTGCGTATTGCGGCCTCGCTGGTGCGAACTCGTTTAACGATTGGTCGTACTCGGCTGCGTCTATCGGCTCTCGCCTTGCTGTAAAATCAAGTGAAATCGCAATTTACTTTGGAGAACAATTCAAAGAATTGTGGAAAGACTTTCTGATTGGAAAAAAGTAATCACACTGGGGAGGCCGCATTAAAGCGGCCTTTTCCATACCTTTTAAATCTATGACTCCAAAAGAATTTTTCGACAAAGTGGTGGAAATGCGCCGTTGCCAAAAAGAATATTTTAAAAATAAGAGACAGATAGATTTACGAATAAGTAAACAAATTGAGCGTGAAGTAGATGAAGAAATCGAACGTGTTCAAAAAATCCTTCACGACAAACAGAATCCGCAACTCTTTTAGACTATGGTTAATATGAAAATCCTTGACCTGCCATTAAAAGCAAAATGGTATGAAATGATCGAATCCGGAAATAAGAAAGAAGAATACAGAGAGATCAAGAAATACTGGATCGGAAGATTAGCAAAATGTGGAGGTCGCAATTCCTATGAAAAGACTGGTTTCTATTGTAAGAAAGCTATTTGTTTTTCTTGTATTACACGTGGAAACGGCTTTCACCCCAAAGAATACACTCATGTTCGCTTCCGTTTTGGCTACACCAAACGGACAATGCTTTTTGAACTTGAATCTATAACCATCGGAGTTGGTAACACCAATTGGGGAGCACCGGATAACGAATGTGTATTTATACTTAAACTGGGAAAATGTATCAAAAAAAATGAAAGTAAGGACTCAACAGAATTTCAACCGAAAAACTTATGAAACTGTATTCGGTATCAGCATCATGCCTGACGGTGGTAGAAGATATTGCAAATATCCAATAGGCCACCAAGAATACAAAGACTATACCCAAGCATACCAAGCTATGAAAGATGTACAAAAGATATTGGATAATGGAGGCCGATTAGTGTATTCTCCCAAAGGTAGTGCCGGGATTAATAAAAATGAATATGTAAAAATTGAAATGACATAAAAATGAAAATATTAGTAAGTTTTTCAGGTGGTAAGGATTCACAAGCATGTTTGATCCAAGCCTTCAAACAATATGGGGGGGGAATTTAACCGCTGTGTTTTGTGACACCGGTTGGGAACACCCTGACACATATAAACATGTGAATGATGTTTGTCTGCAAATGGGAGTAAAACTTATAACTCTCAAATCAAAATACGATTTTGTGTCTTTAGCAGCTCATAAGAAAAGATTTCCTTCCACGAATGCACGGTTTTGTACCAGTGAACTAAAAATGAAGCCAATGATTGATTATGTACTTTCTTTGAAAGAAAGCTGCATTATCATACAAGGTATCAGAGCCGGAGAAAGTACAGCACGTGCGGCAATGGAAGAGGAATGTATGTACTTTAAATCGTATTTTCAACCTAATAAAAAAGGAAGAACTGAAAATTACCGAAGTAAAGATGTCAAAGAATGGTGTTCCCAATATGACGCCTCTGTTCTAAGGCCAATCTTTAAATGGAGTGCGCAGCAAGTTATAGATTGCATACTGGATGCAGGGCAGGAACCGAATCCATTGTATTATCGCGGATTCTCACGTGTTGGATGTTTCCCATGTATTATGTGTCGGCACAAAGAAATTGAACTTATAGCCAAAAATGATCCTGAAATGTGTCAGCGTCTGATTCAAGCAGAGAAAAGCGTGGGACATTCCTTCTTCCCTCCATCATACATACCTCAAAGATTTTGTAAGAACAAACAATATCCTTATGTAGAGGAAGTTTTGGAATATGTTAAAGAACATACCCCTGATATGTTCGAGCCGGAAGGTGGATATGCCTGCATGAGTCTGTTCCATGGGTTATGCGAATAAATAAAAATATTATGAAGAAAATACTGCTTATCTGTACACTCCTTGCTTTGCTAACTGGATGTACTGCACCGAAAGTTTATAAAAAGAATCGCTTCACAAAACAGTTTCAAGAAGCGGATTCAATGTTTAATGAAAAATATGGGATTAAATGAGTAAAGATAATATAGCTCAACAATACAATAATATGGTTGCAAGTATTGAAGATGCTAAAATTTATGATGGCCGGGGAGAATATAACCTATATGAATGTAATAAATGCAATAATTATAAGGTAACTCTATACAAAGACAAAGGTGTAACTCCCTTCATCATGAGATGTAAATGCGGAGGGGATATGATGCACACGAAATCTTCAAAACAAGCTCCACCATCATACGTGAAAGTTCATAATTGGGTACGTCCCAGTTTGGAGCAAACAATGTCGTTGAGTGAAAGTATGCGTAATCATATTCTAAATGGAGGATTAATATTAGAGGATGAATTAAAGTGATCTGATAAAATGAAAGAAATAACTATTGGTGATAAACCTTTAATGTAAATGTTTTAAGCCTTGCTATCAATAAAGATAACAAGGCTTAAAAGAAAATGGCAGCGACCTACTCTCCCACAATTATGCAGTACCATCGGCGTGACAAGGCTTAACTTCTCTGTTCGGAATGGGAAGAGGTGGAACCCTTGTGCTATAGCCACCTGAATAAGGTTGACATATTGTTGAGCTGTTATCGTAATTTCATTCTGTAGTAAAAACCAAAGGTATACACCATCCGACATATAAGGAAAGTGGACGGGCAATTAGTAATGCTCGGCTTTGGTATCTCTACCTTTACACCTGCATCCTATCAACGTCGTAGTCTACAACGACCCTGAGAAATCTAATCTTGTGGCTGGCTTCGTACTTAGATGCTTTCAGCACTTATCCAA